>CAXDRM010000072.1:0-7213 GCA_963991775.1 uncultured Rickettsiales bacterium
CCTGCCGAACCACAAGGTTGGTCATAAACTTAGAAGTTCTTAACCGGCCCGTTCGGCCATTGCTGCGCTAAAGCTTGCAAGCTCAGGGACCGGACTGCCAAAAATAGGAAGAATTAGTGTTTTAGGGAAGAGCGGCTTTCATATTCCGCCAATTGCACCTCCATCTCATGCGCATAAATCTGCGACAATTCTGAAAGATCTTTAGCTTGAATCAGTTGTTCTTTACAATTATCAGAGCAATTAACATTATCTGCTAAAAGAGAGATAAGTTTAGCATCTTCTGATTCAGTAAGTTTTGTTTCATTAATATCTTTGCGCTCAAGATAGATTTTAAAATAATCATCAATCAAATGATTTAATGATTTACGATTAGGAATTTTTTGTGAGATTATATCTAAATCACCAAGATAATCTTCCCAATCAACCCAAACTTTTTTGAGTCTTTGCTTATCATGATAGATTCTTTCGATGTTAAAGCGACAAATACCAGTAAGATTTATGATATATCTGCCATCTTCAGTTTCAATTAAAGAGGTTATTTTAGCAGCACAGCCCACATTATGTGTAAGTTTATTAGCTGAAGTAGGAATAATCGCAATTAAACGATGCGGTTCAGCTAGTACTTGATCAATTAAATTAAGATATTTAGGTTCAAAGATATTAAGTGTTTTATTAGCATTGGGCAATAAAAGTAGGTTATCTATATCTAGAAAATATAAAGATAATGGTAAGTCGTGAGCGCCAATTCTGAAGTTTTTGAAAAATGCCATATATTTAGGTTATATTTGCGTTTTCTTTCTAGCCTCTAATATATAGTTTATTCCAAAAATTCCAAGGGCTGTAGAGATAAAAAAATTCCAACCAGATAAGGTAAATATAAACTTAAATACTGGTTTATCACAAGGAACAGCTTGATTTGCAAGTATATGATTTTTTAAATCAGCTAAATCATTAAAATCATTACGACTAGCTTCACAATCAAAAATATTAGTAAAAATACCATATTCAATGCCAGCATGATAAAAAGCTAAAACAGCCCCAGCTAAGAACGCTATGCTACATATCAGCAAGATTATTTGACGTAATATAGTCTGATTTAAAGTAAAATATGCTAAGCCACCAAACAAGGTAAGATAATATGGTAAACGTTGATATAAGCATAATTTGCAGGGCTTTAAACCAAAGAAATATTCCATGATTAGCGCAGTTGCTAAAATTACAAAATTGAGGCCAAAATATATAATAGGAAGATTATGCCTAATTAAGCTAATTTTGCTCAAGAGATAATTTTTCATTTTCTAACAGCTTAATTAATTTATCTGCTTGTAAAAACTCTCCTAGTACCACACCTTTGGGATGATTTTTGCTATAGATAATATAAGTTGGTATTGCGTGTCTATTTACTGATTTTAACAGATCAGAAATTTCTTGGTCACGATTAGTAAAATCAGCTTTCACTGGTAGTACAGCTTTATTATTTGCAAAATAATTTTTGATTTTAGCAGTATTTAGCACAGTAAATTCATTAAATTTACAAGTCAGACACCATTCAGCAGTAATATTAACAAATACCACCTTATCTTGGGCGACTAACTCAGCTATATTAGTATTTTTATAATCTAAATAATAATCACTATCTTGCTCCTTAGCCATATTGGCAAAATCATGTGCTGTTTTAAAAATATGAATAGCAAGTAAGCCAATAATAATATTTGCTGTCACTACCAAGATAAATTTATTAGCTCCAACTAGATTTTGCAGATGAGTTCTAAATTTATAGGCAGCGAAAATGGCAATAAGTTGCAAAGTAAAAAATCCAGCACCAAAAAAGCCTATCTGTTTGTCTAAAACAAAGATTAACCAGCAAGCAGTAGCTATTAAGAACATACCCATAAGTTTTTTAAGAGCTTGCATCCATTTACCAGGTTTAGGTAAATGCTGTAACAGACTCGGAAAGAAAATAAGTAAAATATAAGGCAGTGCTAAACCCAGCCCTAGGCTGATAAAGACTAAGAATACATCAATGTTACTTCCTGTAATGGCAAAAGCCATAGCAGTACCTAAAAATGGTGCAGAACATGGTGTGGCAAGTAAAGTAACAATAATTCCTGAGAAAAAATGTTTAAGAAAATTTGAGTCGAATTTTTCTAATTTATTAATTTTGGCAGTAATAAAATTAGGCAGATTAATAGTAAAATAATCAAAGCTACTACAAGCAAAAATCACTAATAAAATGCATAAAAATCCTAAGAATAAAGGCTCCTGGAAATGAATGCCCCAGCCCACATTATAGCCAATTGCTTTTAGGGTGATCACAATAAAAGCTGAAGCAATGAAAGTGGACATTACACCAAGAATAGTGGCAATTGAGGCGATAATAATCTCGCGTGGAGCTGCTTTACGTTTTTCTAAAAAATTAACAATTTTAAGTAGTAAAACTGGTAAGACACAAGGCATTAAATTTAAGATTAAACCTGCTAGAAAAGCCGAGATGATAATCCACCAAATAGCTTGTTGCTGAGGCTCTAAATATTTTTGAATAGCTTTGTAATTTTCTTTATTTTTGCTTCCTGCTGCA
Source organism: uncultured Rickettsiales bacterium (assembly GCA_963991775.1). GTDB lineage: Bacteria > Pseudomonadota > Alphaproteobacteria > Rickettsiales > JABIRX01 > CAXDRM01. The sequence goes on from CAXDRM010000072.1 coordinate 2,579, forward strand.
ATTGAAATAATTAATTCTTTTTTCACCGGAATACATACTTCTTTGCATAAAGCATAATTAATTACCATCTTTGCTGAGAGATCTGCTGCTGGATCTTGAGCAGTAATTTTTAAAGGCAAAATAATCTTATCTTTATAACCATAGCTAATAAAGCCACCAATCTCGGTAAATTGTGTGGCTGGTGGGTAAAATAATTTATATTCAGCGATATTTTGGCTATTTTCTAAGGTGACAGTAGTAGGGAAGCCAACTTCCGATTCTTGATCATTATAGATCTTCCAACCTGGTTCAAGAGTAAATTCTACGCCAAGTAATGCTTGGCTATCCTCATATTTAGCAATTAAGGTTTTAGTTTTAGCATATTGCTCATGATCCCAAAAATTTGCCTGTGCAGCGCTAAATAGATTACAGCATAAAATTAGGGTTAAAAAGATAATTTTAATCACGCCAGAAACTTGCAGAAATTAATACGAAAATAGTGAATATCTCTAATCTACCAATTAACATGGCAAAAGATAGGATCCATTTAGCCACATCATTAATAGTGGCATAATTGCCAGCAGGTCCGATAATATCACCAAGACCAGGGCCAAGATTGGCAAGTGCTGATGCAGCACCGCTCATACTAGTAACAAAATCAAGACCGGTCAGTGCCAGTAAAATTGCAACCACAAAGAAACATAAACAAAATAAAATGAAAAAGCTCATCACTGCGCTACTGACCGCATCAGACACTGATTTGCCATTATATTGAAATCTGAATACACCATGTGGCTGGATTAATTTTAAAATTTGATAACGGGCGGTTTTATATAAAACCTGATATCTAAAAATTTTGATACCTCCAGTAGTAGAGCCAGTACAACCACCAATCACACTAATTAAAAACATGATAGTTAAAGCAAATTCTCCCCATAAATTATAATCATAAGAGGTAAAGCCAGTAGTGGTCATAACACTGGTAATATTGAAAGCTGCTCTTCTTAAAGCTGTTTCAAATTCATATGATTCATGCATCACCAGCCAGCCAGTCATTAAACAAATAAATAATACTAAAACACTAAAGAAGAATTGCACTTGATGATCAGTAAAAAGATGATGCCATTTTCCTCTTAAAATTTTGATATGTACTGGAAAAGGAATTGAGCTAATTAAAATAAAAATAATAACTGTTAGTTCGATCCCGACACTATTAAAAAAGCCAATAGATTGATTATGAGTAGAGAAGCCTCCAGTTGAAACCGTAGTCATTGCATGTAAGATCGCATCAAAAAGATTCATGCCTAGCGCATAAAGTATGATGGTGCAAAATAAAGTAAGGCAAACATAAATAATCGCAATTGCTGAAGATAATTGTTTAGCACGAGGCATAATTTTATCGCCCTTATCAGATGATTCAGTTCTAAAAAGCTGCATACCACCAATTCTTAAGAAAGGTAAAATCGCTATCGCCATCACGATAATTCCAATACCACCAATCCATTCTAAAATAGCGCGCCATACTAATACTCCTGGTGGTGCTGCTTCTAAGTCGGTAATGATGGTTGCACCAGTAGTGGTGAGTCCTGACATTGCCTCAAAAAAAGCATCTGTATAGCTAAGATCCAATTCGGAAAGAAATAAAGGTAAAGAGGCAAAACAAGTTAGCGCCAGCCAGCTTAGACTGGTTAAGATAAAGGTTTCTTTGATATTAACATCTCTGATTTTATCCTCACGACAGGAAATGATAAAACTAATGCCGTTAAATAGCGCAAAAAATTGAGCCACAGCAAAAGCCTGCCAATCAGGATTGTCATGTGCTAAATCAACCAGCATAGGGATATTCATAGTAAGCCCCAGGATGGTTATTAAATAGCCAATGATTAATAGAATGATACGGATTCTGATCATTTTAAAAGGTAAAATCCTAGTGAATTTAGGACAAATAGATGTTTAATGCAAATATATTAGAACATTATAATGACTATTTTTTGTAAATTAAGAGTAGTTACGGTTTAGCTCTAATTTGTTTGCGCTTTGTAAATGACATATAGGTCATTTACAAATTCTCCTGATACACAAATGCATAGCCAAACCATAACTACTTATTAGCTCAAAATCCGTTAGATCTGGAATTCTATTCCAGATCTAACGAGAAATATTGACTTTAGTAGCTGTTCCGTTTATTATGGAATTATATTCCAGATCTAACGAGATTATGTATAAAAGAACTCTAAAAAATATAGTAGAACAAACTAGTGACACTTTTCCGGCAGTAATGATTACTGGTCCAAGACAGGTTGGTAAAACCACATTATTTGAATCATGTGCAGAAGAGGGTAGAACTTATGTGAGTCTAGATGATTTAGAGGCTCGTGCTTTAGCAAATACTGATCCAGAGTTATTTATCCAGCGATATCCCCCGCCAGTAATTATTGATGAGGTGCAATATGCTCCAAATCTTTTTAGTCACATTAAAATTGTGATAGATCGTGAAAAAAAGAATGGTCTATATTGGCTTACTGGTTCACAAAAATTTCTATTAATGAAAGGCATCACAGAAAGTTTAGCAGGTCGTGTTGCTTTGCTTAACTTACTTGGTTTATCTCAAGCTGAAATATCAGGTCATGCAGTAGTGGAGCCATTTTTACCCACGAATAATTGGCTCGCAAAAACTAAGATAACAGTCAAAAAGCCTTTATCATTAGAAAAAATCTATGAACATATTTGGCTCGGATCCTTTCCTAAGCTTTATCAAGAAAAAAAAATTTCACGTGACATTTTTTATCAGAGTTATCTTGCAACTTATATTCAAAGGGATGTTAAAGATATTCTGGCTATTTCAGATGAAATAGCTTTTCTACGCTTTTTACGCGCAATTGCGGCACGTACAGCTACATTGTTAAATTACGCCGATATTGCTCGTGATGTTGGCATTGATCAAAAAACTGTAAAATCTTGGCTTTCTATTTTGGAAGCAGCTGGTTTAGTTTATTTGCTGCAACCATATTATAATAATGTGTATAGCCGTTTGCTAAAAACTCCTAAATTATATTTTTTGGATTTAGGTCTATGTTCTTATCTAACTAAATGGCCTGATGCAAAAACAATTGAGGTAGGTTCAATGTCTGGTGCTTTTTTAGAAACTTACGTATTTGCAGAAATTCTTAAAAGCTATTGGTTTAATGGTATCGAGCCAAATTTTTATTATTATCGTGATACAGATCAAAAGGAAGTTGATTTGCTTATCGAAAGAGGTGATACTCTCTATCCAGTTGAAATAAAAAAAACAGCCTCGCCCTCTCTTACAGCAAGTAAACATTTTGCAGTGTTAGAGAAATTAGGTAAAAAAATTGGTCATGGTGCTGTGTTATGCTTTGTTAGAGAAGATGTTGCGTTATCAAAACAGGTAACAGCTATACCTATAGGGTATTTATGATTTGAAAATTAAAAAGTTAAAAAGATGAAAAAATTATTTTTAGTTACATATTTACTATTTAGCAGTTTTACGCTGCCAGCTTCTGCTCATTGTGAGATACCTTGTGGTATTTATGATGATAAGGCGAGATTCCAAGAAATGTTAGAGCATAGTGAGACGATCAAGAAATCTATGCAAGAAATTGCAAAAATTAAACAAGTTAAGCAAATTGATTATCATGCTTTAACGCGTTGGACTATCAATAAAGAAGAGCATGCTACTAAAATTCAAAAAATTATTGCACAATATTTTTTAACGCAGCGCATTAAGATTCCGGCAGCAGAAGCTAGCAAGCAAGATCAGCAAAACTATAACACTCAATTAGCTTTGGCTCAGCAAATTTTGGTTAAAGCGATGAAGACTAAACAGGTGACTAATCTTGATTCTGTAAATAATTTGCGCGCTGCATTAGAGAAATATCAACAATATTATTTTAAGCAGCATGGTCATAAGCATTAAATTTACATATATTTTGTAGTTATTAATTATCTTGTAAATTTGTTTGGTATTCATTAGCTTTGAAAAGGTATTTTTTAGAGTTTCAATTATGAAAAAGTCAGCATTTACTATATTAGAACTTTCTATAGTGATAATCGCGATAGCTTTAGTTTATGGTGCATTTCAGGTAAGTAAAAAATTAATTAGTGGTGCTGAAAATCTAGTTGCTTTAAATCAGTCTGACAATGATTGGGAAAGTGCGACGGGCGCTAATAATGAAGGTGGCGGTACACCGGTTTGTTCAAGTGAAACGGGTGAGTTGGATATTACTACAGCCGAGGGTGAGGCAATACATATTTTTACAGTTGCAGGTAGCCAATCTTTAACCTGTACAGAGTCGATAGTTGCGGATATTTTGGTGGTAGGTGCTGGTGGCTCAGGAGGTAATCATGGTAAGACGGATTGTGCTTCTGGTGGTGGTGGTGGTGTAGTTTACATAGATGATGTTACCTTATCGGCAGAAACTTATAATTTTGTGATTGCTGATACCACACCAGGCAGTATATCTTCAGATGGCACTGCTCCTCATTTTGGTTTTGGTATAAATGGTGAAGATAGTAGTTTTACTGGAACTAATATTGCTATTACTGTTAAAGGTGGTGGTGGAGGTGCTGGAATTTCTCAGGTTGCACTCTGTCTCTTATACACATCTCCGAGCCCACGAGACAGGCAGAAATCTC
>CAXDRM010000073.1:0-7205 GCA_963991775.1 uncultured Rickettsiales bacterium
CTAAGCATAGCTTAGTGCTGGCTGCGGCTAAAAACAATTTTCTTAATTGTTTTTTTACGCCTCGCAGTGCACTCCGCTACTCGACATTTAGAAAAACTAAAAAACATCTCAAACTAATCTCTAAGAATAAGCCAGGATTATTTTGAGTGTTTTTCAAATATGACTGATTTGCAAAATCAATCATATTTGGCAAAGTTAAATATTGCACTCAGACTCAAGCGGCCCTTCGGCTATTGCTGCGCTAGCGCTTGCAAGCTCAGGGTCCTAAGTGTTTATCCCCAACCGGACACTTATCTTGTTGAACGGCCCCAGAGGAACCTATGATTGTGGCACCACAAAATTTTGTAGATTGGGCCAGATATTTTTATTTTTCTCTAAAAAAAGCTCGCAGCATACTTAAACGTATGTAAGAGATTTTTTTAGAGAAAAATGAGAATAGGTGGTCCGAGATAGAAAATTTACTTTAACAAATTTGCTATGTCGAGCATGCGGATAGAGAAGGCCCACTCATTATCATACCAACTCGCCACGCGAATAAAATTATCTTGTAGTACTTTAGTACCTGTACTATCAAATACTGAGCTTTGCATAGAATGATTATAATCAACTGAGACAGTTTCTTCTGTTTCATAGGCTAGAACACGAGAAAACTCACCTGCAGCAGCTGTTTTAATAGCATTATTAACTTGCTCTACTGTTAGACTTTGCTTTGCCACAAAACATAAATCAACTAAAGATACATTTGGGGTTGGTACTCTGACTGCTACACCATCAAGCAAACCTGCTAGTTCAGGAATTACTTTACCAATTGCTTTAGCAGCACCGGTTGAAGTAGGAATCATCGAAAGTCCGGCAGCACGAGCACGACGCAAATCTTTATGGCTAGCATCTGCAGTATTTTGATCATTAGTATATGCATGAATAGTTGTGACAAAACCTTTCTCAATACCAAAATTATCATTTAAGATTTTGACCACTGGCGCCAAACAATTTGTAGTACAAGAACCAACTGAAATAATCTGATCTTCAGCTGTTAAAATATCGTGATTAACTCCGTAAACTACAGTCTTAATCTCATCGCCTTTAGCCGGAGCAGATATTAGAACTTTTTTTGCACCGGCAGTTAAATGTTTACCCGCACCTGCACTATCTTTAAAAACACCAGTACATTCAAATACTATATCTACACCCAGATCAGCCCAAGGTAGATTTTCAGGCTCTCTCTCACGAAATACCGGAACCTTCTTACCGTTTAAAATTAATGCATCCTCAGCAAGCTCAATAGTGCCTGGGAAGCGTCCATGTATCGAATCATATTTAAGTAAATGATAATGTGTTTCGATAGGACCACGACCATTAATCGCGACCAACTCAACATCTGAAACTAGATTCTCCGCTAAAGCACGTGCTACACAACGGCCTATACGACCAAAACCATTAATTGCTATTTTTACTGTCATAGTTACTCTCCAACTTTGGTTAAATAAAATTCATAAGCATCAGCAAAACCATCTAAAGATTTTTCTAAAGCAGTTATGCCTCTAATTTTAATTGCTAGATTTTTACCTTGAGACATTTGTTGTAACAAGGTTTTTCGATCAGCATTTTTAAAAAACACATTTACACCAGTATTCATAAAAGAAGAAAAATTCTTACCCTTATCAATCGCTAAATCTATGCCACCACTAAGATTCACTTGATTATGGGCAATCGCTAAATAATATTTAGTTAGTACGATCGCTCCTCTACCATGCTCATTTTCAAATGGTGAGCCAATAAAACAATCACTTTTTGCAGTCATTAAGTTTTCTTTACAAGAAACTAACCAATTACCAAAAGGCTTATCTACTTCTTGTAAAGCAACAGCATATGCAGTTTTTAACTGAAAAACTAACAAAACAGCGTATAAAATTCTTAACATCCCACCAATTATTAACTAGCTACCAATTTAATATCTCCGCCACTAATTTAGAGCTGGTAATCTCAAAATGTTCATAGAGATCTACAGCTTTAGCTGAAGCACCAAAACTTTGCATACCTATAAATTTTTGTGCAAATTTATAGTAATTATGCGAGTTAGAAGCCTCAATCGCTATAATTTTATCCACATCTCCTAGAATCTCATTTTGGTAATTTTTATCTTGCTGCTCAAATAAACTAATAGATGGCATAGAAACTACCCTTACCCCTATATTTTGTTCAGCTAAGATCTGTTGTGCTTCTAAAGCAATTTGCACTTCAGATCCAGAAGCAATAATAGTTGCTTGCTGCGCAATTTCTGTATCACTTACAATATAGCCACCTTTACTACTGTAATTTTCTGTACGAAATTCTTTAGTAACAGTTGGAATATTTTGTCTAGTTAAGCTTAAAGCTGTTGGTTTATGCGAACTTAAAGCATATTGCCAAGCCTCAACAGTTTCATAAGCGTCAGCAGGTCTAAATACGGTTAAATTAGGCACTAAACGTAATGCATCGAGATGTTCAATTGGTTGATGTGTTGGACCATCTTCACCCAGCCCTATTGAATCATGCGTAAACACATAAATAACGCGCTGCTCCATTAAAGCAGAAAGACGCAATGCTGGTTTTAAATAATCACTAAATACTAAAAATGTACCTGAATAAGGAATCACACCTTTATGCAAAGCTAGACCATTCATAATGGCACCCATCGCATGTTCTCTAATACCATAATGCACATAACGACCCGAAAAATCATCAGGAGTAATTGCAGCAGTTTCTTTAGTTTTAGTATTATTTGAACCGGTAAGATCAGCAGAACCACCAATTAATTCAGGGATATTTTTAGTGAATAATTCTAAGATATTACCCGAAGCTTTACGCGTTGCCACAGAAGGTTGCTCTGCTACTAATTTTTCTTGATAGGCAGCTACTTCCGCTAACCAATTTTCAGGTAAAGCACCTGACATTAAACGCTCAAATTCTTCACGCTTCGGCGAAGCTGCTAGTTTTTTTTGCCAAGCCAATAGATCAGCTTCTGATCTTTGCCCAGCTTGTTGCCACTCAGCTAAAATTTCTTGCGGCACTGTAAAAGGCGCATGCGGCCAATTTAAACTTTGTTTGGTAAGCTCGACCTCTTCTTTACCAAGAGGTGCACCATGCGAGGCTGAACTACCAGCTTTATTTGGTGAACCAAAAGCAATAGTGGTTTTACAAGCAATTAAACTTGGTTTATCTGATTTTTTAGCACGGCTTAAAGCTGCAGCAATTGCCTCAGGATCATGACCATCAACACGCTCTGCTGCCCAGTTACATGCTTTAAATCTAGCTAGATGATCCTCTGAAGTAGCCATACCAACTTCACCATCTATACAAATATTATTATCATCAAATAAAACTATTAATTTATTTAACTTATAATGACCCGCAAAAGATATAGCTTCTTGTGAAATACCTTCCATTAAACAGCCATCACCAACTAAAGCATAAGTATGATGATCAACTAAATCAGGAAATCTGTTGCTTAGCAATTTCTCAGCAAAGGCAAAACCAACTGCATTTGCAATACCCTGCCCTAAAGGACCAGTAGTAGTCTCGATAGCTTCAAGCATTTCTACTTCAGGATGACCAGCGGTTTTAGCACCTAATTGTCTAAAATTTTTAAGATCATCAAGCGTAATATCTTGATGGCCAGTAAGATAAAGCAATGAATATAATAACATCGAACCATGACCAGCCGATAAAATAAAACGATCGCGATCTGGCCAGCTAGGATTAGTACTAGAAAATTTTAAAAAATCTTTGAATAAAACTGTGGCAACATCTGCAATACCTAAAGGCATACCTGGATGACCAGAATTAGCCTGTTCTACAGCATCGATTGATAAAGCTCTAATTGCAGCTGCAAGCTGTTGGTGATTAACCGACATTTAAGTGATATTAATTTTAAGGTTATTCATTTTCAACCTTACCCTGCTTATTACGCAAAAATGTTGGGACGTTAAAAATATCGTCACTAAAAATCAGATCTTTAGCTTCATCATCATTTGCGGCCTGTTTAACATCAGGCGCTGCTTTAGCTTCTTCTTCATCTTTTACCACGATAGGAGCATCAGCTTTTGGAGCTTCTTGCTGCTCTTCTTGATCATCTTGATCTTTAAAGAAACCACCAAATAAACCACCTAATTTATTTAATTTAGGAGCTTTTTTATCAGCAGAAGCTGCTGGTTTTTCTTGAGCTAGCGGTGCAGTTTCTATTTTTTGCTCTTCCGGTTCAGCAGCTAAAATCTCAGCAGCTGGCTCAGCTGGCTCTTCAGCTTTACTAGCAGGTGGTGCAAAAGGAGAATTTTGTGTATCTAATTGAGCAGTTTCAGCCGGTTCAGCTGGTGCAGCTTGTTGAGGCTCTTCCGCTACGATATCAGCAGCAGCTTCGCTTTTTTCATTAGTTTGTAATGATTGAGGATTAACTGCTGAGGGTGGAATAAAAGCTTTTTCTAAATTAGGCTGATATTCTTTTTTTTGGGCAGCAGCATTATTTGGAGTTGGCGCTGGCACGGCTGGAGCTGGTGCAGCAGCAGAAGCTGAACGCTCAATACGGCTTGGCGCTTCTTCTTGATTGATTCTGCTTTCTAAACCAGCACGTGGTGCAGAAAAATTATTAAAGAGATTATTTCTTTCTAAAGCAGCACCTGTCATATTAATACCGGTTGCTACTACTGATACTCTGATTTGACCGTCTAATTCTTGATCAAAAGTAGAACCAAAAATTATATTAGCATCAGGATCAACTTCATCTTTAATTCTTTGTGCAGCTTCATCAGCTTCGAATAAAGTCATATCTAAGCCACCAGAAATATTAATTAATACGCCTTTAGCTCCTTTCATTGAAGCATTATCAAGCAACGGATTAGAGATAGCAGCTTCTGCAGCTTCTAAAGCACGTTTTTCACCACTTGCTTCACCAGTACCCATCATTGCTTTACCCATAGAGCCCATAATTGCTCTAATATCAGCAAAATCTAAGTTAATTAAACCTGGCATAGTCATAAGATCAGTAATACCTTTAATACCAGAATATAAAATATCATCCACCATGCTGAATGCTTCAGCAAAGGTAGTTTGCTCGGTAGCTTTATGAAATAAATTTTGGTTAGGAATAACAATTAAAGTATCCACATATTTTTGCATTTCTGCTACGCCTGCTTCAGCAGTTTTCATACGGTATGAACCTTCAAAGTGAAAAGGTTTAGTTACCACACCTACAGTTAAAATTCCGTTTTCTTTACAGATTCTAGCAATTTCTGGCGCTGCACCAGTACCGGTACCACCACCCATACCGGCAGTAATAAACACCATATTGCTTTCAGATAATTTAGCGACGACATCTTCATTTGATTCAATCGCTGCTTGTGAACCAATTTCTGGAGAAGAACCTGCACCTAAACCTTTGGTTAGATCCTCACCTAATTGGATTATTGTTTCTGCACTTGAGTTTTTTAAAGCTTGAGCATCAGTATTAGCTGCCACGAAATCGACACCTTGGAGCTTGAGCTTGATCATGTTATTAACTGCATTTCCTCCTGCTCCTCCTATTCCTAAAACTGTAATTTTGGGTACCATATTGTTCCTATCTGGGATATCGATGTTTAAACTCATTAATAAAACTCAAATATGTATTATTTGATTAGTAAGGATAATAGGTTTCGAATCTTTATATGCAAACCAAAATCCAAGATTTTTAGAAATATTTTCTTAGAAAATCTGATACTTGCGGATAGTAGCAAAATTTCTTTAATTTCCCCAAAAATAAGCGCTTATTACTAAAATCTTTAAATTCACCTGCTAGATTTTTTTGCTGCTGCACACCATGCTTAACTAAGCCATAGATTGTCGAAAATTGCGCATCCTTATGTTCATCTGGCATGCCAGCAATTTCTTTAGGTTTAGCGATTCTGGTTCTGACGCCAAAAATATCTTTAACTAATTCGGCAATGCCTAATAAATTAGCACCACCACCAGTTAGCACAATATTACCATAGGCTTTTTGATAGGCATATTTTGCATCACGATCATTTTGCAAAAATTTGTGCAAATAGCTAAAAATCTCTTGCGAGCGCTCATAGATAATTTCGCTGAGTTTATGTTTTTGGATATATTGGCTGCTGCTACTTTCATCGGCACGAATCATATCAAACAAATCAATAGTATCGCGACTATTGCTAGTACCATCAAAAAAGACGCTACCATAAAGCGCTTTAACTCTTTCTGCATCACTACGTGAGAGTGAAAAAATTTGTTGAATATCGCGAGTCAGCAATTTGCCGGCAAAAGGAAATGAGGCGGTATAGATCATTTTACCTTCATGAAAAATCGCCAAATTAGTATTTCCTTCCCCAATATCAAAAACTGTTACGCCATTTTGCATTTCTTCATAGCTGAGCACTGCCAAAGCTGAGGCATAAGAAGATGGTAAAATACCGCTCACATTTAAATGGCAGCGCGCTAGGCAGTTAAGTAAATTATGTAAGGCACTTTGGGCGAGCGCTACTAAATTTAATTGTGCGACTAATTTTTTACCGCACATATAGCGTGGATTACTAATACCGTTAATACCATCAATTGCGTAATTAATTGGTACTACTTGTACTACTTCAACATCATGATTAGTATAATTATCAAAGGCGAGCTCATTGATTCTTTCTACATCTTTATCTGTTACTTCACCGCCAGAAATATCGATTTCGATTTCTTGATATTTGGAGCGCAATTTATTACCGCTAAAATTAACTAAGATATTTTCAATGTCGTAACCTGCTGCTTTTTCGGCCATTGATACTGCTGAGATGACACTTTCTTCTAGGGCTTTAACATCGGCAATTACGCCGTCATTTCCGATACCTTTAGCTAGCTGATGACCAACACCAATTACTTTAGCAGCACCTAGGCAATCTATTTCGATATTGAGACAAACTATCTTACTTGAGCCAATATCAAGCACTGCAAAATATGTTTTATTGGAAGCTTTAGCCATTAAAATATTATAGAAATCAAAAACGAAAAGAATTTATCTATAATTTAATTTTATAGCAATAAGTTTCCCACGGGTTGAGAGGTTGGAGTTAAACATTTAGGACCCTGAGCTTGCAAGCGCCAGCGTAGCAATGACCGAATGGGCCGCTTGAGTCTGTATAATTTACTAAACCAACCTTGCACTTCGGCCCGTTCGACAAGCTCAGGGGAAC
>CAXDRM010000074.1:0-7190 GCA_963991775.1 uncultured Rickettsiales bacterium
ATCCTAATTTTTGGCTACCATAATATTTTAAAATAGCTGCTGTTAAGGTAGTCTTACCATGATCCACGTGACCAATTGTTCCTACATTTAAATGTGTTTTATTTCTTTCAAATACTTCTTTACTCATTTTTACCTAACAATTTAAGTATTAAAATTTAACCAAAAAAAGGAATTTAACTTATAAATTCTTTCTTACTTATTTATTACAACCAAACCCTGTTTGCGGACAAACTGGAGCGGGTGAAGGGAATCGAACCCTCACATTCAGCTTGGAAGGCTGACGCTCTACCATTGAGCTACACCCGCTCTACACATATGGTAGAGGGGGTAGGATTCGAACCTACGTACGCATACGCGGGCAGATTTACAGTCTGCTGCCTTTAACCACTCGGCCACCCCTCCAAGGTGCTTTGGCCAAAAAGTAAGATCCGCATATTTAATACAGGTGAATCTATATGTCAATCAATTAATAATGAAATTATTACTATAGTTTTTTTTAGGAGTTTTTAGGGCTATTAATTACACCATATATGGTTTATTTTGCGGCAAATTGAGGTCAAGATGGATAAGATATGTTTAGAGCAAGATTCCACAGAATTTTATCAACTGTTATTTGATAAAATTCGAGGACTGCCTGAGTGATTAGATATATCTCATACGTCTTGAGCACACTATATATGCTATAAAGTGTAACTTAACTGAAAAAGTTATTCCTGTATTTGCAAAGCTTCTTCTAAGCCTATTTTGCCTTCATAGAAAGCACGACCAACTATAACGCCTTGTACGCCGAATTGAGACATAGCAGCTACTGATTTAAGATCTGCTAATTCAGATACACCACCAGAAGCAATAATGGGAATAGAAATATTTTTGGCGATCTCTCTAGTACCCTGCTCATCAAAACCGACCAAAAGACCATCTCTACTAATATCTGTATATATAATTGCAGCAACACCAACCGCTTCAAGACGTTCCATCACATCAAAAATTAAAATATCAGTTTCTTCCTGCCAGCCTCTAATAGCAACTTTATTGCCTCTAGCATCCAAACCAACGGCTATACGCCCTGGAAATTTTTGACAGGCCTTTTCTAATAATTCGGGATCTTTAATAGCAGCAGTACCAATAATAACACGCTCTACCCCGATTTTAATTAATTTATCGATGCAACTTAAATCTCTAATACCACCACCAACTTGGATTTTTAACTGAGTATTATTAACAATATCTTCAATCAGATCAAAATTATACATGCGCCCTTTTTTAGCACCATCTAGATCTACAACATGCAACCAGCTAAAACCAGCCTCCTCAAATTTTTTAGCTTGATTAACTACATCATCATTAAATTCAGTCACTTCATTAAAGTCACCTTGTTTAAGACGCACACATTTACCATTTTTTATATCTATAGCTGGAAAGATGATCACTGTACAAACTCCTTCAAAAATTCTAAACCATTTGCACCACTTTTTTCAGGATGAAATTGAGTGGCTAAAATATTATCTTTGGCGATAATCGCCGGAAAGGCGTCACCATAAAAAGTTTTTGCCATAATGTCACGTTCATTTTTTGCCGCAAAATAATAAGAATGCACAAAATAAAAATCTTTATTAGTAAATTTGTCTAAAGACCATGCCGAACCATGTTGAGGCTTAACTTCGATATTATTCCAACCCATATGCGGGATTTTTAAAGCACTTTCTGGAAATTTTTTAACCTCGCCCGGAATCCAACCTAAGCCCCGATGATTTCCATCTTCTTCACCATATTCAGCTAAAATTTGCATACCAACGCAAACTCCTAAAAAAGGAATCTTTTTACCTAGTACCTGCTCGCGCAAATAGTCAAGCACAGCAAGCTGCTCTGATAAATTAGCCATAGCCTTACCAAAAGCACCCACTCCAGGCATAATAATATGCGACGCAGCAAAATTAGTATCATCAGCTGAAATAATTTGCAGCTGAGCTTGAGGTGCAACTTCGCGCAAACTACCTAACATAGAATGTAAGTTACCTGCCCCAAAATCTATAATTGCGATATTTTGCATAGCTTAAATAGCGGATAAGACTTTACTATCTAGATAATTATCTGCTTCAAACTCATAACCTTTTTCAAGCAAGTGAGCTTCAAAGCGATTAAAAAAATCGATAGCAAGATATAAATGTAACATCATGCTTGAGAGATCTGTTGCATAAGAGCTAATAAACCCTGAATGCTGACCATAAAAAATGGCAATCAATAAAAGTAAGAATAAGAAAAAATCTTGCCACATGCGATAAAATAAAAAAGCAAATGGACCAATTAAAAATGCTATAAAACTAAATCCTGTTTTTACTAAGCGAACATCATCAAGTTTTTTACCTTGGCGCTTTACATAGATTTGGTAATTCTTCATTTATAATACACCTTTGGTCGAAGGAATATTGCCTGGCTTAGTGTTATCAATAGCGATTGCTTGCTTTAATGATAAAGCTAATGCCTTGAAACATGATTCAATAATATGGTGCGAATTCTCACCATAGAGATTTTCGACATGTATATTAGCGCCTAGATTAAATGCAAAAGCATAAAACCATTCTCTGAATAATTCTGTATCAACCTCGCCGATCTTATCTCTGGTAAAATTAACATTCCAAATCACATAAGGACGGCCAGAAAGATCAACACAAACACGAGATAAAGTTTCATCCATAGGTACATATTGACTTGCAAAACGAGTAATACCGAGTCTTTCCCCTAAAGCTTCTTTAAGAGCCTTACCAATAACTATAGCTGTATCTTCGATAGTGTGGTGAAAATCAACATGCAGATCACCTTTAGCAACGACATCTAAAGAAATACCGCTATGCTTAGATAATTGCTCCATCATATGGTCAAAAAAACCAATTCCTGTATTAACTTTATATTTACCTTTACCATCACAATTTAATTTTACCGTGATCTGGGTTTCTTTAGTTTTTCTGCTTAATTGTGCCTTTCTACTCATGGATTTTATATTAAAAATAAATTAGAAAACTCTTATTCCAAATAAAATTTATTTATTTATAAACTAGCATTCGTTGTTTTAATCCAAAAGTTAGTTATTTGCAATGACCCAGCTGAGATTCTATATTTTCAGACTATTACTGCTGTTATTAGCAATCACATCTTTTAGCAAAATAGCTCTAGCAAATTATGCTATTTTTGCTGAAGAGGATGAGGTAGAGCAGTTTGAAATTTACGATCCTTTTGAAAAGGTTAATCGCGAGATTTACAAATTTAACATTTGGTTTGATAAATACAGCTTATTGCGTATCGCAGAATTTTACAAAGATGCTTCAACCCCTGAATTTCGCAAAGGCACAAGAAACTTTATAAAAAACATAGAATTACCTTTTACTATTTTTTATTCTTTGCTCCAAGGAAAATTAAAAAATGCGGGTAAAGCTACTGCAACCTTAATACTTAATACAAGCTTCGGGGTTCTAGGTTTTCATGATGTAGCTCGCGATAATTTTAATATTAAAATCAACCAAGAAGATTTAGGACAAACTTTAGCAGTTTATGGCTTTCCATCAGGACCATATTTAATGTTACCTTTCTTTGGCCCTTTTACAGTAAGAAGTCTTGCTAATACTGCATCTGAGGTAGCTTACCCACCTGTATGGCACTTTGTATTTGAAGATGCAGATCAATATCGAGTTGGTTTAGCAGCACTAGATATAATAAATATCAGAGAAAGATTATTAGCTATCACTAAAGATGTAGAACAAAATGCTCTTGATCCTTACAGTGTTTATCGTACTTTATATGTAGAACGAAGAGAAAATTTGGCTAGAAATGAATAAATTAAAACTATTTATACTCTTATTTTTTATCACTAATCCTGCTCTTGCAAATATTGATAAGGCGCAAAACTTCACTGAACAAGTAACTAGTGATATTTACCAAATTGTTACACAAGATCTTAAAGTAACAGAAATTAGAAAAGAGCTAGTAAAATATGTTAAAGCTAATCTTGATATTCCTTGGACTGCAAAATTTGTTTTAGGTAAAAACTGGCGCAAAGCCTCAGCTAAGCAACGCGAAAGATTTATCAAAATTTTTACAGATTATATGGCATATAGCTACGCACCTAGATTTAGTGGCTATGATAATGAGCAATTTACTATTGATAAAACTTTGGAGATAGCTCCACAAAAATATGTTTCAAAAATCACCTTAATTTTGAGTGATGGTACCCCTGTTGCTATTGAATTATTTTTATTAGAGAAATCCGAAAATTTTAAAGTGGTAGATATTTCTGGTGAAGGTATTAGCTTTGCTGCTACACAGCGTGCTGAATTTGCTTCTATTATTAGTAGCAAAGGTTTAGCAAAATTTTTAGATCAGTTAGAAGAAAAAACGCTTTCACTAAAAAATAATAGTGAACTTGATTTATAGCATAGCCTGATGTTTATGCCCTCCTGGCCACCCTTTTACAAGGCAAGCGGTCAAATGTTTGAAATTTTAGACCTACTTGGCAATCCAGAAACTAAACTACCTCCGGTACTACATTTAACTGGTACTAATGGCAAAGGCTCTAGCGCTGCTTTTTTAGCAGCTTTACTGCAAAGCCAGGATAAAATAATACATAAATTTACTTCGCCGCATCTGTTACATTTCAATGAAAATTTTATTATCGCTAACCAGCAACTAAGCGATAATGAAATAGAAGATTTAACCATAGAAATCAGGACGAAACTTGACGATAAAATCAAACCGAGTTTTTTTGAATTTTCGACAGCTTTAGCATTTTTGGCAGCGAGCCGTAAGCCTGCTGATTATTTCATTTTGGAATGTGGTATGGGCGCCAAAACTGACCCTACTAATGTCATTGCAGATAATTGCTTAAGTATCATCACACCTATTAGTTATGATCATCAAGAATTTTTGGGTGAAAGTTTAGCTGAAATAACTTTAGATAAATGTCACATTATGAAGGGTGGCCCGGTAATTTCAGCGGCACAAAATGAGGAAGCTCATTTTGTTATTAGTGAATTTTGCAAATTGCGCAACTTACCTCTTTATCTGGCCGAGCAAAATTACAGCTATGAGATAAAAGGTGATAATTTTGTATTTAATGATCTAGATAATGGCGATTTATATGAACTTATTAGACCGCAAGCTTTGCTTGGTAAGCATCAGGAGCAAAATTTAGCAACTGCCTTAGCGGCTCTTACTAAGCTTAATTTAGAGCTTAATCTGAGCAGCTTAAAGACAGCCATTATCTCTTGTAGATGGTTAGGTAGATTAGAATTATTTCGTATAGAAAGTAATAAGGAGGTTTGGTTTGATGGCGCACATAATGAAGCAGGAGCAGAAGCTGTGGCAACTTGGCTTAGTCAGCAAGATTCAGCATATCAAAATATTTTAATTTATGGCAGGAGCGCAGCTAATGATCATAAAAAATTTTTAGAGCATTTTGGTGAGGATACACAAAAATATTTTGTTACGGTCCAAAATGAAGCTGAGCCAGAAACTGCTGCTAATTTTCGTAATTTTTTACAAAAACATCCTGAATTAAGTATGGAAATTAGAGATAATCTTAGTGAGATTCTGGATGAGTTATTAGCTAGACCAGAAAAGCTACGCATTTTAATTTGCGGATCATTATATCTTTATCGTGATCTGGTAAAATGGAGAGGTCTATAATTAGGAACTTTTCTGAAGAATTATTTTAACCTAGTTTGGAATAACAGTGTTTATTTCTCTTTATCATTTTGAATTAGTTTGAGAAGATTGAAGACGAAATATAATACTGATTAGTAATAATCGGGCAGATTGTGTTTATACCATTTACTATCTTTATTTATAATTTTGTTAAGAGTCAAAAAGCTTGTCTTAATCCAAAGGACAGCTAATAATACATGAGCAAATTTTTGAAGTTGTGGTGAGGCACTCTGCTGAACTGAACAAGCTTTCGCTTGTTACAGTTCAGAAAAGACTGATCTGAAGAATTAAGAATTATTTTAACCTAGTTTGGAATAATTTTTGCTTTTTGTGAATGTTGAGTAGCGGAATGCACTATAGTGCATGAGCACACGCAGATCATTCTACAAAAAGCAGCTTTGCCAAAATAGGTAAAATAATTATGCTGCGATGATTTCATCATCATCATCATCATCAAAATCCTCAGCATCTTCAACGCTAACTTCTTCGTCAACTTTAAGAATATTATCGAATTCAGCTTCAAAAGTAGCTTTATCGATATTTCTTACATGACAAACTTCGCCAACGAAACGGTTATAAGCACTTTCATAGATTAGTCTTTCACTGTAAGATCTGTCAGGATTTTTCACATTTCTGTGTAAATCTCTGATTACTTCAGCAATAGCTAAAATATCACCCGAATTAATTTTACGCTCATATTCTTGAGCTCTGCGACTCCACATAATACCTCTAGAGGTTTGTGCAGCTTCGCTAATAATATCAAGAGCTTGCGTAATTAAATCTGGTGAGCATAGATGCCTTAAACCAATTTTATCAGCTCTGGATACTGGTACACTTAAAGTCATTTTTTCATCTTCAAATTGAATTTGATAAAATTCTAATTTAAGTTCACCAACTGCTTGTGAGCTGATATCGATAATCTTACCTACACCATGTGATGGATAAACGGCAAAATCACCCTTTTTAAAGGTTTTGTTAGTCATTTTAAATCCTTAAAAAGTTATAAAATTATCGCCGCCGTTTTTTACTGCTAAACCACTGTTATTTCAAAGTAATTTAGCATAAAGCTCATTAGCGATACGGGTACTATAACATAAAATGGGAAGCAAAAAAAGCCCTTTTTTCACTTTTTTTTAAAAAAATTTTTTTAGAGGGTTTTAGGCTACAAATTATTAGATATTTCCTGATATTAATCTTGTGGTTTGGTACAATTCTTCACTGCGCTCAGAATCACTCACCAACCGATGAATAAAAAAGACATCAACAAATTTTTCGAGGTAGATCAGATATTGTAAGTAAGTGTAATAAAGATGTATATGTCTCTATATTCGAACGACCCATTCAGCAGACTCATACTCCTAAATTTCTAAACCAAAACAAAAAAAGTTTTTCAGATTGGGCCAGATATTTTTTACTTTTCTCTAAAAAAAGCTTGCAGCGTACCTAACGTACGTAAGAGATTTTTTTAGAGAAAAGTGAGAATAGGTGGTCCGAGC
>CAXDRM010000075.1:0-7111 GCA_963991775.1 uncultured Rickettsiales bacterium
AATCAAATAGAAATGACATTCCAGGCAAATAAAATACTTTATTATCTCCTTCTACTAAGCCACTATAAGGGAAGTGCACAGCATATTCACCATCAATATTCAACATAACAGCATTGCTATTTTGTGCAAATTGGGGATATTCTTGAATATTAGGCTGTGCGCCCGGCCTAACTGTACCCAGCGATACTACTACTAAATCTGCGTTTTCTGCCGCTCTAAGAAATGGTTGTAATGTTTCCTTCATAAATCATTTATAATTTTGGTTAGCATAAAATCATTATAACATAATTTGAGATCTAGTTCAATCAACTAAACCCATTTATACACTTAGGAAAACAAAATGCAGAGACCCTAATGTAGGCACCAACAAATTTTACGAGGTAATAAAGCTCCTTAATATAAAGCCCATTTATTATTTAAATATGTTTCAACTTCTCCTCTTTCTTCATCTGTAAGAGCTCGATTATAAACAATTATTTCACCAACATGACCTTGCAGAACACCTTGTACTGATGAGCCTGTACCTATAGTAAAAGGTAACTGAGCCACTGTAAAGGATGAAACATTACTACTATTACCTGTGCCATTTTTTTCTATGGTAAGGTTATTGCCATTTCTAGCACTCATAAATAAGGCAGCCACGCCAGCGCTCACTACTTGCCCACTATTCACAAAACCTGGATCACCTCTAAAATAAGATATATTATTATTAGCCTGATTTAAAATTAAAAAGACGGTTCTATTACTATGGCCAAAATTACTATATTGGCTCACAATAAATCTGTTTGACCCTACAACATCAAGATTTGCCACTGCAAAAATGGTAAAATTTTCTGTACTACCAATTAAAGCATTACCCAAACTTAAATGATCATTTGTTGCGTCAAAGCTAAGTGTATTAAGATTATTAATAGTATCAGCTGCTGTGCTTGGTTGATAATCTGAATTATTTTGGCTGAGATTATTACTACCAGCTTTATCTGCCCAACCAGAAACTTTATTACTTGAACTGGTTATAGTGTCTGAGTCTGCAGCATCAAGCCATAAAACTAAGCCAGAAGTTACTGGTAATGTTTCCTCCGTTTCTTCTTCTATATCAGTTTCTGTAACTGCTTGCCAATTATTATCGGCTTGGTTCAGCGCAACTAAATCTCCAGCATTACTTACTAGCTTTTTACTAACAACTATAACTCCTGCTATCAAAGCAATTGCTATTATGGCAATTGCTACTTCAAGTAGAGTAAAACCTCTTTTTTTGTTTGTTTGTACATTTACTTGCTGCATCTAATTTCCTTAAAAGCTTAAAAAGAAATTATATCTCTAGTTTTTTCTTAGCAAGATAAAAGCGCTATACTATTTTGATCTAATTACTTTCTAGGGCTGCAACACGTTGCTCGATATCTTTATAAGAACGCACATTATCTAGCAACTTATATAAATTACTAATACGGCGATAGGCTTTCCAAATAAAGAAGATTATTGCTAACGTTGAAAATGATAAAATAGCTAAGAAGATTTTTACAAAACTGATAATTGTTTTAGCATTTTCAATTAAAGCCTCAGCCTTATTTTTGATGGCTTCTACTTCAGCAATTTTACCTTTTACATCAGAAACAACGCCATCTATTTCGCCATTAATCTTCTCTTCATATTGCTCAATTTTGCCATTGATGCGTTCTTCAATTTCAGCAATTTTTTTATTAGCTTCATCTTTAACGCCATCAGCTAAACCATTTAAAGAAACCTTACCTTCATTTTTTAGATCTTCTTTAGCATTATCACCTAATTTAGATAAAGCATCATCTAAACTAAAAGCGAGTACTGTTGTTGCTGTAAGAGATAAACATAAAGCGATAATTAATTTTTTCATTTTCCACCTAAATTATAAGTTAATTTTTTCCATAAGAGCTTTTACCGCCCCAACTGAATTATTGAATTCTTGCTGCTCAGCTGCGCTTAATTCCAGCTCAATAATTTTTTCTACACCATCCTTACCAAGCACTACCGGCACACCAACATAAGTATCTTTAATACCATACTCACCATTTAGCTGCACCGCACAGGGCATAATTTTCTTTTGATCTTTAAGATAAGCCTCTGCCATAGCAATAGCACTTGAAGCAGGAGAATAAAAAGCAGAGCCAGTCTCTAAGAGCTTAACGATCTCTGCCCCACCATTTTTAGTGCGTTCTGCTATTTCATTAACTTTATCTTGGCTAATCCAGCCCATTTTTACTAATTCAGGGATTGGAATGCCACTAACTGTTGTAAAACGCATTAAAGGCACCATAGTATCACCATGACCACCTAAAACAAAACCACTCACATCCTCGATAGATACACCTAAAGCCTCAGCAATAAATAACTTCATACGCGAAGTATCTAAAACACCCGCCATACCAACTACTTTTTCAGCGGCAAAGCCAGTAGTTTCTTTCATTACCCAAACCATAACATCTAGCGGGTTAGTAATTACTATCACAAAAGCATTTGGCGCATATTTTTTAATACCCTCACCTACTTGCTTAATCACCTTGGTATTAATTTCTAAAAGATCATCTCTACTCATACCTGGCTTTCTAGCAACACCAGCAGTTACAATTACTACATCAGCATCTTTAATATCTGCATAATCACTAGTTCCTATACAATTTGCATTGAAATTTTCTATGTTACCACTTTGCGCAATATCCAAGGCTTTACCTTTAGGGCGACCCTCATTTAAATCAAGCAAGACAAAATCACCAAGCTCTTTCAAACATACTAAATGTGCTAAAGTTCCACCTATATTGCCTGCTCCCACTAGGGCGATTTTATTTCTTTTTGCCATGCTTTTACTCCTATAAAATTTTTAAAATTTATAGCTGCTTAATCATATTTTGGCAAAAGGAATTTCTAAATTATACAAAGTGCCTTTTTTAGACTAAATAAAGTAGGGCTGGGTTGTATTTTACCAAATAAACATTATTTTATGTTACGTCATAAATTTTCAAAAAATTATGCTTAATAATAAAATAATTACCATCTTTGGTGGAAGTGGCTTTTTAGGCCGTTACATTGTTAAAGAATTAGCCAAAAGCGGTGCTACTATTAATGTTGTCTCAAGAAATCCCGAACAGCATCTACATTTAAAAACTAGCGGCTCAGTTGGTCAAATTCGTCTTATCAAAATAAATATTCATGATAGTAATGAGCTACAGCAAATTGTAGCGCAAAGCAATATAGTGATTAATGCTATTGGTATTCTTTATGAAAAACATAAGGGCGATTTCACTAAAATTCATACAAATTTTCCAGAAAGATTAGCTATTTGCGCCAGTAAAGCTGGTATTGAGAAACTCATTCATATTTCGGCTTTAGGCGTGGATCAAGCCAGTAGCTCAAAATATGCTTTAAGCAAATTACGTGGCGAAGAAGCAATTAGTCAAAATTTTGCTAATCATGTTATTTTGCGTCCAAGCGTAGTTTTTGGTAAAGAAGATAATTTTATAAATCAATTTGCCACTATTGCCTCATTTTCACCATTTTTGCCTTTAATTGGTGGTGGCCACACAGAATTTCAGCCAGTTTATGTTAATGATATAGCCAAATCTGTAGCTAAAATTGCCAGCACTGAACATGGTTATTTAACTAATATCTATGAATTAGGAGGACCTGAGGTACTTACTTTTAAAGAAATACTCGAATTAATTCTCAAATATACTAAGCGTAAAAGAATCTTATTACCTCTTTCTTGGAAGCTTGCTAAATTTGCAGCTTTTTTCCTAGAGAAATTACCACAACCTTTACTTACTTGTGACCAGGTTAAATTACTGAAAATTGACAATGTAACACAAAAAAACAGCTTAACTTTTTTTGATTTACAAATTCAACCGCAAAATATTGAAGAAATCATTCCTACTTATCTCAGTAATTATCTTAACAACTGCTATTTTAATGCTGAGAAACAACCATCTAATTAACAGAGGATTAGGTCTCTAAAGAATGAGGAGTGTGTTTAGAGCAGGCAGAGTATGGCTGTGCATTTGCGTATCAGGAGCATTTATAAATGACCTGTCTGTCATTTATAAAGCGCAAGCAAATCAGAGCTATACTCGAACTGCTTTACCAGACACGCACTATTAGAGCAAAACTAGCATTTTACTTTACCAATTAGAGCTTGAGTTAAGAGAAAAATTTATATATAAATCCGTCCTAAAATTTTCTTTAAGTATTTAATTTATGAAAAATCATCAATTCCATTTAGTTGATCCTAGCCCTTGGCCTTTGCTTGCTTCACTTGCAACATTTTTAATGTGTCTTGGCGCTGTATTTTTTATGCATGAAATGCCCATTGGTAAAATCTTATTACCTTTAGGCTTACTCTTTATTTTGGCCAATATGTTTTGGTGGTGGCGCGATGTTATTAAAGAGGCAAAAAAAGACAAAGCTCATACTAAACCTGTACGAACTGGCTTAAAGCTTGGCATGCTGCTTTTTATCGTGTCAGAGGTAATGTTCTTCTTTGCATTTTTCTTCGCATTTTTTCACGCAAATTTCTTTCCTGTAGATATATTTGAAGGAGATTGGCCAATAAAAGAAGGCATATGGCCACCTGAAGGAATCAAAACCCTTGATCCTTGGTCAATTCCTTTTCTTAACACACTGATCTTACTGCTTTCTGGTACTACAGTAACTTGGGCTCATTATGCGCTACTTAATAAACAACATGATGATTTAGTGCGCGCTTTACGTTACACTGTAATTTTAGGCGTAATCTTCACTGGTTTCCAAGCCTATGAATATATCCATGCTTTAAAACATTATTTTAATTTTACTGATAATGTTTATGGAGCAAATTTCTACATGGCTACAGGCTTTCATGGTTTTCATGTTATAGTAGGTACTATATTTTTAGCGATTTGTTATTTTCGCGCAAAAAACAAAAGCTTCACTAAAGATAATCATCTTGGCTTTGAATTTGCTGCCTGGTATTGGCATTTTGTTGATGCAGTATGGCTCTTCCTTTTCGCTGTAGTATATATTTGGGGCGTGTAACAAATGGCTATCTTATCTGACATTGAAATCAGAGAGAGAGTCGAAAAACAACAAATGATTGAACCTTTTGTTGATAGTTTACAAAAAACAGACCTCAAAAAACAAGGAGTTATCTCTTACGGAGTTTCTTCTTATGGCTATGATGCTAGAGTCGCTAAAGAGTTTAAAATATTTACAAATGTTGATTCTGCAGTAGTTGATCCTAAAAATTTTGCTGATAATGGCTTTGTTTCACGTGAAACAGATGTATGTATTATTCCACCAAATAGCTTTGCTTTGGCTAGAACTGTAGAATATTTTCGTATTCCACGTGATGTATTAGTAATTTGCGTAGGTAAATCAACCTATGCCAGATGTGGCATCATTGTTAATGTTACCCCCCTTGAGCCAGAATGGGAGGGTCATGTTACTTTAGAATTTTCTAATACCACCCCTTTACCTGCTAAGATTTATGCTGGTGAAGGTGCTTGCCAATTTTTATTTCTCAAAGCAGATGAAATCTGTGAAACTTCATATAATGACCGTGCGGGTAAATATATGAAGCAAACCGGCGTTACTTTACCTAAATTATAACATATGGCTGAAAGAATTATCGTTAAGGGTGGTAGTAAATTAGATGGTAGAATCCGCATTAGCGGTTCAAAAAACGCTTCTTTGCCGTTACTTGCTGCAACTATTCTAAGCGACAAAGCTGTTACTATAAAAAACTTACCTCATCTTGCTGACATTGCCACGATGTCACAGCTTTTATTAAGCTTTGGTATGGAATTAAATTTTATTGGGCATGGCGATAAAAGCAATAGTAGAGGTCGTTCTATAATTTGTGATGCTTCTAATATTAATAATTATCGCGCGGAATATGATATTGTCAGCAAAATGCGTGCCTCAATTTTAGTATTGGGACCATTAGTTGCAAAATATGGTAAAGCTATAGTTTCATTGCCTGGTGGCTGTGCTATTGGTGCCAGACCAGTTAATTTTCATATTAAAGCTTTAGAGCAATTAGGTGCTACTATTGAGATTAAAGAAGGTTATCTCCATGCAGCTGCACCACAAGGTTTAACAGGAGCTGAGATTACTTTTCCGAAAATCTCGGTTGGCGCGACAGAAAATACTTTAATGGCAGCAAGTCTAGCTAAAGGTACTACAATATTACATAATGCTGCTATTGAGCCAGAAATTATCGATTTAATTAACTTACTCAAAAGCATGGGTGCTAAAATCACGCAAGAAGGTAGAAGCATAACTATAGAAGGTGTTGAAACATTAGCTGGTAGTGAATATCAAGTTTGCGCTGATCGTATTGAGGCTGGTTCTTATGCGGTAGCAGCTTTAGCCACTAGAGGCAAAATCTTTTTTCCTGAGCTTAAAGCAGATATTTTTACACCTATTAAAGAACAGTTAGTTACTTGTGGAGCACTAATTTCTGAAACTGAAGCAGGTGTTACGGTAGCTTATCAAGAGCCGCGAAATAAAATTGACGAGTATTTTTTAGAAACCACTGAATTTCCTGGCTTCCCTACAGATATGCAAGCACAATTTGCTGCTTTACTTGGTTTACAAAATTTTAAATCACGCATACGTGAAAATATTTTTGAGAATCGTTTTATGCATGTTAGTGAACTTTCACGCATGGGTGCTGATATTCAGATTGAGGGTAATGAGCTAGCTATTGCGCCGGCTAAATTATCTGGCGCTGAGGTTAATGCTAGTGATTTACGCGCTTCTATGGCTTTAGTGATTGCTGCTTTAACGGCACAAGGCACTACAACTATTTACAAGACGCATCATCTTGATCGCGGTTATGAGTTACTGGTTGAGAAGCTTTCTAATGCTGGAGCTAACATTTACCGGGAATTATATTAGCTATTTTATGCTAATTAGTACTTAATCAGGTTCTTGAGAGTCATCCTCTGACCATTTTACCGGTTGGTGAGTGATTTTTTGCTCAAACACAAAATTGTATCGAACTATTATGTAAAATGAGCATAGATGGTGCGCACACCAAAGGTAGGGACCATTTATCTTTTTTGTAAAAATTTAACTATTCAGCATTAACTGGTCTCTCGATACA
>CAXDRM010000076.1:0-6979 GCA_963991775.1 uncultured Rickettsiales bacterium
GAATTCATGTTTTCGAAGAAGTCAGAATTATTCTTAGTATTTTTAATCTTATCCAAAACAAACTCCATTGCCTCAATAGTATTCATTGGGCTAACCACTTTTCTAAGTACCCACATTTTACTAAGGATGGCTTTATCAACTAAGAGATCTTCTTTTCTAGTACCGGATTTATTAATTTCGATAGCAGGGTAAATTCTTTTATCAGAAAGTTTACGATCTAGAACTAGCTCAGAATTACCAGTACCTTTAAATTCTTCAAAGATTACTTCATCCATTCTTGAACCGGTTTCGATTAGAGCTGTAGCAATTATAGTTAGTGAACCACCATTTTCAATGTTACGTGCTGCACCAAAAAACCTTTTTGGTCTTTGTAGAGCATTAGAATCCACACCACCAGTTAGAACTTTTCCTGAAGAAGGAACCACAGTATTATAAGCACGTGCCAAACGAGTGATAGAATCAAGTAAGATGACTACATCTTTACCATCTTCTACTAATCTTTTAGCTTTCTCGATAATTAAATCAGCAAGCTGAACGTGACGCGCAGCTGGCTCATCAAAAGTTGAGCTTACTACTTCACCTTTTACTGATCTTGCCATGTCGGTTACTTCCTCTGGTCTTTCATCAATTAGTAAAACTAAAAGATTTACATCGGGATGATTTTGATTAATAGCATGTGCAATATTTTGCATTACAGTAGTTTTACCAGTTCTTGGTGGCGCTACGATTAATGCTCTTTGTCCTTTTCCGATTGGTGCTACTAATTCAATAACACGATTAGTAGGATCTTTTACGGTCGGATCATTAAATTCGAGATTTAATTTTTCGTCCGGATAAAGTGGAGTTAAATTATCAAAGTTAGTTTTTCTACGTCTTGAACCACACGCTTCTTCACCATTAATTATGGTTGCTTTAAGTAGGGCAAAATAACGCTCACTTTTACGTGGTGCTCTAATTTCACCAACCACTGTATCACCACTTCTTAAACCAAATTTTCTAATTTGACTTGGCGAAACATAAACATCATCTGGACCTGATAAATAATTAGTTTCCGGTGAGCGTAAAAAGCCAAAACCATCATTTAATACATCTAAAACACCGCCACCAATAATTTGATCACCAGCATAAGCAGATTGTTTAAGAATCATGAAAAGTAGATTTTGCTTAGTCATGGTATCAGCATTCTCTACTTCGAGTTTTTGAGCCATACTGACTAATTCATCAGCAGAAAGCTTTTTTAACTCTTGTAAGTCCAGGGTTTTACCACTTGGTTTAATATCACGCTCTTTTCTTCTAGGGGTATGTTCTTCTTTATGTTCTTGATCTTGATCAGCGCCTGGATTTGCTGTTGCATCTTGATTAATATCGGCAGCGTCATTTTCTGTTCTGCTATTTTTACGATTTATAAAACGCCTGCGAGGCTTTTGCTCACTTGATTCTGTCATTACTTTATTTATTGAATTATTAGGAGACTGTGCATTTGTTGCTATGGGAAACCCATGATGCACGAGACGAAGCTATACTTAGTAGTTTACAGACAATTAGTCAATAAGTTATTTTGTTAGAGGAGATAATTCTTCTAAATAGAAGCTAACACCAGCTGCAGCTTGTTTTTTGTCAATTTGATAAGCGCCGCCGCGAGCAAATACTTGCTTAGCTTGGCGCGAAATAATTTTAAACACATAATCAGTGTGATAACGAAATTGGCGTAAATCAAAAGGATCTACAATAATTTCTAATTGAGGATAATTTTTTTGTAATTTGCTAAGTAAAGTAGCAAATTCTTCGAGAGCGGGGCTAAGTTCAGGATAATCATTTTTTAACTCAGCTAATTTATCACTATCGCTAGATAGCACATATTTAGCCAAATAGTTATATTTACTTTTTTTAAGAGCAGAGTAATTTTTAGCAAAAAACATGCTACGTAATTTTTGTTGCTCAAGCTGGTTAATTTTTTTAAGGCGACAGATTTGGTTAAAAATCTCGGGTAAAGCAATCACAATTACAAAGTCAGTAATGTTAATTTTTGCTAAAGCATCCAAGGTCAGTGAAAAAATCTCATAATCACGCGCAAGAGATGCATCTGCAATGGCTTCTAAGCCAAGCTGAGTTAATTGTCTGGCCTGATTAAGCTCGTTATTATTTTGATAAAATACATTGCCATAATAGCAATATTTGGCAGAATCTTGATTCTCTTTACGAAAAATACGACCAATTTGCTTAGTGATATCTTCACGCATCACCATTACTTCATTGGTTAGGCTATCAATAACTTTAATAGAGTTTTCAGCAGGTTTTTGTTTATCTTGATACTCAAACAGGGCAGGACTTACTAGCCGGTAATTGCTGGCTAAGAAACTATCTATAAAATTTTTGAGAATGAAATAATTATTCTCCGCGGCTTTACCGATAAGATCAGTAAAGCCGGGAGGTAAAGTTTTTGAAGACATAGTTAACTATCTTCTTTCACCTATAAATTGTAGCAGGTGAATAAAGATATTAATAAAATCTAGGTAAAGGCTTAAAGCACCCATTAAACCAAGTTTTTTAGCAGTTTCTGAGTTACCCATGCGCAAATAAATATTTTTAATTTTTTGCGTATCATAAGCGGTAAGACCTGCAAAAATTGCGATAGCTGCTAGTGAGATTACATTGCTTAAGCCGGCACTTCCTACAAAAAGATTAACTATCATCAAAGCGAGAATACCCCAAACACCCATAATTAAAAATGAGCCCATAGCAGTTAAATCTTTTTTAGTAGTGTAACCAACTAAGCTTAAACCACCAAACATAGTAGCAGTTATAAAAAAGGTTTTAGCAATAGAAGTACCAGTAAAAGCTAGGAAGATATAAGACATAGAAAGTCCCATAACTACTGAAAAGCCCCAAAACACTTTTGTTGCGGTGCTTAAGCTCATTGACATCATTTTGCTAGCAAAAACAAATACAAAAATTAATGGTGCAAACATGACCACCCATTTTAAAGGAGTCGCATAAATAGCTTGCATTAAGCCGATGCTTTGACTTGCTGCAAAAGCAGTAAGACCAGTCAGTGCAAGTCCGATAAACATGTAGTTATAAACTTGCAGCATGTAGTTTTTAAGACCCACATCAAAAGTCTTATTTGCAGCAGCTGCGCTAGTTTGGAATCTTGAAAAATCCATTTTTACCTCGTAAAAAATATTTATATATTTAATTATAGTCTTTTTCTAAGCAATTTCAATAGAAATAGGATTACAAATAATTATATGTGATTTTATATTTCTGATATTACTCATTACAATATTTTACAGCAATGATATATGGTTGATCAAGCAAGACGTAAATTTTTAAAAAGCTCGGCACTGACGATGTTATCGCTTAGTACAGTGAGCTGTAGTTTAATTAATTTTAGAGAGCCACGTGATCTCGCCGGGATTAAGCCCAAATTAGGTAAGGGTTTAGAAGCTTTAGCTGATTACCAGATTGATGAAATTATCTCTTGGGGTGAGAATTTATTTAGTGAGCAAAATCTTAATTATCAGCAGCCACAGCTTAATTTAGCTAAGCAGCTTTATGGTTATAATAATGATTATTGTGCTTTTACGCCACTAAAGGGCAGTAGTGAGCATGGTGTGTTACTGATTAATCATGAATATACCTTGCCAGAATTAATGTTTCCTGCAACTTACTTGTTAAATAATGAGCAAGAAAAATTAGCCTGGGTACAAGAAGCGGTCGGTGTGTCATTATTTGAAGTTAAAAAAATAGCGGGTAAATGGCAGATAAATAAAAATTCTAAATATAGTAGGCGGATTACCGCTACAAATACTCTATGCAAAATTCAAGGCTATGCTAGAGGAGCAGAACGTCTTAAGACCTCAGCAGATCCTGCAGGAGTCTCAGTATATGGCACTTTAGCTAATTGTGCTGGTGGCAAAACTCCTTGGGGTACCATTTTAACTGCTGAAGAAAATTTTAATAAATCCTTTGGCGGTTATAGTAAATATGCAGCTGATGCTAAAAGTCACCGTGCTTATAAAATTAAAAAACAGGCAAAATTTGCTTTAGATAAATATTATCCACGTTTTGATATTAGTAAGAATCCTAATGAGGTTAATAAATTTGGTTATTTGGTTGAAATTGATCCGCTTAAGCCAAATAAGCCACCCGTCAAAAGAACCAGCTTAGGGCGTTATTGTCATGAGGGGGCGGCAGTTACGATTGATAAACAAGGTTATGCAGTAGTTTATAGTGGTGATGATAGTAATTTTGAGCATCTTTATAAATTTGTTTCAGCTAAAAAATATGATCCGCAAAATCCCGATTCGGACATTTTAGATGAAGGAACACTCTATGTTGCTAAATTTTATGAATCGGGCAGTATGGAGTGGTTGCCTTTAATTTATGGCCAGAATGGCCTTACTAAGGCGCAGGGTTTTTATGAGGAGTCAGATATTTATATTGATACTCGTTTAGCAGCTAAAAAACTGGGGGCAACTAAATTAGATCGACCAGAAGGTATAACCATCTGTCCACAGACTGGTAAAATATATGTAGCGCTTACTAATAATATAAAGCGTTTGAGATCTGGCGTAGCAAGCCCTGATGCGCCAAATTTCTTTGGTTATGTTTTAGAGATTAATCCGCAAGGAGATCATCATCATAGAGAGATGTCTTGGCGCCTAGCTGTACATGCTAGCAAAAGAGGAGGTATTGCTAATCCAGATAATTTATTATGTGATAAATCTGGCAATTTATGGATTGCTACTGATGGTATGGAAAAAACCAAAAGAGTTTCTGATAGTATTTATAAATTATCTTTAAAAAATGATCAGCTTACTAGATTAATCAACACGCCGCTTGGTTCTGAAGTATGTGGTCCAGAACTTACTCCTGATCAGAAAACTTTATTTTTATGTATTCAGCATCCAGCTGATGGTTCAGATTTTGCTAAGCCCAGCACCAGATGGCCTCATTTCAAGAAATCCACTCCTCCTCTCCCCACTCTTATCGCTTTAAGTCGTAAAGATGGTAAGATAATTTAAGAGTTTTATCTTTTTCAGGAATGAGGAGATATATTTAATCGCTCAGGCAGTCCTCGAATTTTATCAAATAGTAGTTGATAAAATTCTGTGGAATCTCGCTCTAAACACCTCTCCTCATTCCTGGAATCTGGATAATCTGCAAAGCAAGCAGAGTTTAGCTGGGTGCAAGCGAATGCATAGTCAAACCTTTTCCTAAATCTTTTTAAAGATTACTCTAAATCGCGACCAAGCAGCATAAGTTTGAACTTGCTAATGCGTTCATTGTCAAAATTTCTTAAGAAGCGATAATTAACATGTTGCTCTGGTTTATTAGGGTCAAATTCTACTCCCCATAGTGATTCATTGCCATTGGGTAACAGGGAATAACGCAAATCTGCAATGAGATTTTCTGCACCGGGATAATAATAAATAAAATCTTGTGAGAAATGTTTAAAACGTTCCAAATCATGACGCAAGATAGAATCTTCGGGCCATTTTTCTACTAAGCTAGCATAATTAATTTTTTGTACTGTTTTACCTGGGTAAAGTTTTGCTGCGCCTATAAAGGGACGGTAAAAAGCGTTAATATGATATGTGTCATCACTTAAATAAACTGCACGCCAGAGCCATAAATTACCAATGGTTGGGTTAAGTTTAATTTTTTCAATTTTATGTTGTTGCTTTTCAGCATGAGCCATAATTTCGGTTCTGACCCGAGCATGTTGAATAAAGCCTAGATTTAAGTAAAACAAGCTCCAACAAAAGGCCAGCAGAGCATAATTTTGTGATTTTTTAAATAAGGCAATGAGCAGTAAAATTAATATAGGTAGGGTGAAAAATGGATCAATAATGGCAATTATATCAAAGGCAATACGTTCATTATAGAAAGGCCAAAGCCATAAAGTGCCATAGCTAGTGGCACTATCTAAAAGACCATGTGTAGCATAGGCAATGGCGCTAAAGAAATAGATTTCTTTAAAATTTTTACGTCTAAATAAATAGATAAAAGCTGCAACTAATAAAGCGCCAAAAGGTACAAAAAATAAGGAATGGGTAAAATGGCGATGAAATTCTAGGCCAAGTAAAGGATCAGTATTTGATTTAATAAATACATCTAAATCAGCGGCAGTACCACCAATCAGCCCACAAATAAAGGCGAGTTTAAAATTTGTTTTTTTACTAAATGAGCTACTAGCTGCAGTACCAAATACTGCTTGTGAAAGTGGATCCATTATTTGCTTAAATTAACAAATTCACTAACTACTTTATTAAGCAGTTCATCTTGTTTGTTATCAGTTAAATTACCTGTTTCATCAAATGCTTTAAAGCCATTACCAATAGCAGCTTGACTAGGGCTAACGATAACTCCGATATTACCTAGTAACATTCTAAGAGGTACTAAGCCACGTAAGCCTCCAAGTGCTCCAGGCGAGCAAGCGCTTAGAGCTGCTATTTTACCTTTAAAGGCATGAAGAGGTGGCTCATTATCTGTATGCGGACGTGAGATCCAATCAATAGTATTTTTAAGTAATGCTGAGAAAGAACCATTATATTCTGGTGAAGCAATAAAAAAGCCATCATGTTCTACAAAAAGCTCTTTAATTTTTTTAGCATTATCAGGTAGACCAGATGCTGCCTCTAAGTCACCATTATAGATTGGTAGTTCATAATCTTTGAGGTCAAGATAGGTGGTTTTGGCACCAAGCTCAGCTGCTTTTTGTGCTGCCGCTTTAGCAAGTTTAGTATTTAGAGAATCTGTTCTGATTGAACCAGAAAGGAATAATAATTTTGGCATAATCTATAATATAAAATTTAGGTTTAATATGTGCCAAGTTTTGTTTGAAAAATAAACTTAAATATTGGTAATTCTTGTCTTTGCTAATTAGTATTATTTGTTAATAATATTATCAATGTTTTGAGGAGATTTTTGAATAAATGAATGATTTGATATACTAAAAATCAATGTGAATTAA
>CAXDRM010000077.1:0-6919 GCA_963991775.1 uncultured Rickettsiales bacterium
AAAGTCATATAGCCTGATTTAGGTAGGCCATCATCAATTTTTAAATCAACCTTTTTTGCTTGGTTAGGTACTAATAAAGCCCCATTCGTATTAGTACTAGTGCCAATCTGAAATAGATGGGCAGGATCTCCAAAATAATCATAATTTGCATGCGCATTACCGCTAGCTGCTAATAAATAAAATAAACGAAGTGATGCTTCTGAAAAACTAGTAAGCTGATAATTTGCTCCATGATTAGCGGTTGTACCACCTTGATCAGGCAACATCTCGGCTCTTTGCATATGTAATATGGCATTTGAATGCTCATAAACACTTGAAATATTTTGATAATCAATCACCCCATTCGCATCACCATTCTCAACCGAGCTACCAAAAACGCTAGTAGCTTTAATGTAATCTCCTGGCATTGCCTCATAAGCAATAGTAAAATTTTTAACTGATGTTTTTACTTGATCAATCTCTCCTATTAATTTGGTAAGACGCGCATTTTCAATAATATCTTGTCCTTTGCTGATAGCTACAGCCAAAATAGCTATTACTGTAAGTGCTATAGCTATTTCAACTAAAGAGAATCCTGAACGTGACTGCTGCATCTTAAAAATATTTATACCTATCAGAAAAGATTTTTTCGATTTTTTTAAGCTTTTCAACTCGGCTAAAAATAATCAAACGATCTTTAGCAATAATCTCTGTTTCTGCATTAGGAATAATATATTTACCCTCTCTAATGATCATATTTAAGTTAGTGCCTTTAGGCAGATCTAAATCAGCAATAGTCTTACCTACTGAGTATGATGATTCAAAAGCATCAGTTTCAATAATTTCAGCTTGCGAATCAGCAATCGCATGCGCATTACGTACCTTGAAATTTCTGATATGTTGCAAAATAGATGATACAGTAATCTCACGCGGATTCACTATTGCATCAATACCTAAAGATGAAAATAATGGCGCAAAAGATGTGCTATTAATTAATGATACTGCTTTTTTACAACCAAATTTCTTGGCAAGTAAGGCAGAAAGAATATTTACCTCATCATCATTCGATACTGCAATAATCGTATCAGAATTAGCAATATTTACTTCTTTTAAAATTTCTTGCTCAAGCGCATCTCCATTAATTACTGTAGTACGATCCAAACGATTCACTATTATTTTTGCACGCTCAGCATTACGCTCGATAATTTTGATATTATGATTTTGCTCTTCTTCTTCTAATTTTTGCGAAAGATATAAACCGATACTTCCACCACCAACAATTCTGATTTTGCTGGCTTCTCTTTCTTCATGACCAAAAACCGACATTACTTCTTTCACCTTATTATTTGGTGAAACAAAATAAATCTCATCTTGGCTATCTAATTTAATATCTGTTTGATCAAGACCATGTAATTCTTGCTCTCTAACAAAACAGATCATTTGCGCATTAAACGCCTCTAATCTTTCATTAACCTCAGTAACATTCTTACCCATAACCAAACTATCATCAGTAGCTTTGACTGAAACCACCTTAACTAAATTTTCAGCAAAGTTAATTGTTTCAATAGCACCTGGTACATGTAGCTTATCAAAAATTGCATTCGCTACCTCAAGCTCAGGTGAAATAATAACATCGATGGGCATATCATCTGGCGAGAATAAACGCTCCATACCAGAGGTAAAATAATTTTGGCTTCTGATTCGCGCGATTTTTTTAGAGACTCCAAAAATTGAATGTGCTACTTGGCAAGCTACCATATTAATCTCGTCTGATTGCGTTACCGCAATAAACATATCAGCTTGATTAGCTCCGGCTTTTTCTAAAACATAAGGGTGCGAGGCAAAACCTACATGCGCTGTAACATCTAAACTGTCACTAATACGATCAATTAATTTAGGTGATTGATCAATAACTGTTACGTCATTATCCTCTATGATTAATTGCTTTGCGATACTTGTACCAACTTGACCTGCCCCACAAATTATAACTTTCATAACAATAATTAAAAATTAATAACCAGTAATGTGTTAAGACTGTAAATATATTTTATCAAGCTAAATTATTTGATAATTTTGCTCATCACTAAATAATTCATGCAGTAATTTATTATTTAAATCATGACCAGATTTATCACCAACATATTTACCAATAATTGGCATGCCTGCTAAATATAAATCTCCTACCGCATCTAAAATTTTATGTCTGACAAATTCATTTTGGTAACGAATACCTTCTTCATTCATTACTTTATCTGGCGCTACAACTATAGCATTTTCTAGTGAACCACCCAGAGCTAAGCCTTGAGCACGCAAATATTCAATCTCGGCAGTTTGGCCAAAAGTTCGTGCTCTGGCAATAGCACTTTCAAATACATCTTGATTACTTTGATAGCTATGCTCTTGTTTACCTATTACCGGATTAGCAAATTCAATGGCAAAATCTACCACAAAATTATTATCTGGCTCTAAACTACAGCTTAAATCTTTACCATCTTGAGCGCTGCTTGAAACCGTAACTTTTTGGTTAATTTTAATAAATTTACGCTGTTCATCTTGCTTTTTCAAACCAGCAGATTTTAGCACAAACATGAAAGGCTCGCTACTACCATCAAATACTGGTATTTCAACATTATCAACTTCGATTAATAAATTATCGATACGCATACCCCATAAGGCTGACATTAAATGCTCGACTGTAGCAATATCAGCACCTGATTCATTTTTTAGAGTAGTACCTAAATTTGTAGTGGCCACATTTTTAAAATCTGCCTTAATTTCATTAGGCTGGTCTGTAAGATCAACTCTTTTAAAGATAATACCATGGCCTGCTGCTGCTGGTATAAATTTTAAATTAACTACTGCCCCACTATGCACGCCGATACCTGAACATGCGATGGTGTTTTCTATAGTATGTTGAAAGGATTTTTTCATAATTAATATTTTATAATATCATAAATCTGCTCTAGATCTACCGGACCACGAAAATGACCAATAATTTGATTATCCGCATCGATCAAAAATGATTCTGGTACACCAATTAAACCAAATTCAAATTTAGTGCTACCCAAATTATCTAAAGCTAAAACATCATAAGGGTTACCATGATCTCTAAGCCATTTTAAAGCACGATTTTTAGAATCACGCCACACAATACCATATACTTTGATATTTTGTTTAGTGCTAAGCTCTAATAGATCTGGATGCTCAATATGGCAAGTAGTGCACCATGAAGCAAAAAAATTAAGTAATTTATATTCACTGCTATCAGCAAGGATTGTTTCCGCTGTGAGCTTTTCTTTGCCATTTAATAATTTAACCGAAAATTCTGGTAATTGTTGCCCTACTAAAAAACCAACTTGATATTGGCTTTTTGGTGATTTAAGAGCGGTGTAAAAAAACGCCGCCAATAAAGCAATAAAAAATAATAAAATAAATGGGGATTTCTTACTACGCATCTTTTCTTTTTAAACCTACTAGCATGGCTATAAACATTAGCAACGCTGCCAGCCACAATAAATTAACATAAGGATTATAAATGAATCGTACCTTAATTTTATTTTTAGCATAAATCTCACCCAACACAATATAAATATCACTATGATAATGCCTTTTTATTACTGCCTCTTTAGTGAAGATTTCTGAAACTTGATAATATCTTCTTTCTGGCTGCAAATAAAACTTACCTGATTTACCGCTCACCTCAATCTGAGCACGCAATAACAAATAATTTTGTGCAATAGTTTCTTCTAAATTTTGTAAGGTTACAGCAAAGCCATTAAAATCTGTAGGCTCAGCTAAAGTGACTACTTTTTCAGCTTCATAGCGATAATTTTGATTTAAGATAATGCCTAAGAAAAACAGCGCCACAGAAAAATGCGCCAGATGCATTACATAATTTTTTGCAGATTTTTTACTCACCTCATATAAGGTCACAACAATAAGCAAAAGCGCACTTAATAGTAAAAAACCAAATAAGCTACCAGCTAATATATAAAGCAAAAATAATACAGCTAATTTGTAGCGCAGCTCTTTTAAATTTTTAAGCTGTTTAAGATAAGGTAAAATGCACATGCTAAGAAACATTATATTTAAAATTGGCGCAGTTAATTTATTAAAATAAGCGATAGTCACAAAGTTTTTTTGCTGTGTAAAAAACTGCATAATAATTGGATATAAAGTGCCCCATAACACAATAATTACTAAGCAAAACACCAAATAATTATTAAGACGCAATAAATTGCTAAGCGACACCAGATTAGTTTGTTTCGCCGGTTGCTCTGGCCAAGTAGCGCTAGCAAAATATCTATTTAAAGCAAGCACTGCAAAAAAGCTAAAAATTGCCAGCAACCAAATACCACGACCTGCTTCACTAAAACTATGTACAGAAAGTAAGATACCTGAGCGCACTAAGAAAAAGCTGAGTAATAATAAGATAAAGCTTGCTAAAGAAAGCGCTAATAGCCAATTATTAAATTTTTTATCATAGCGTGCTGCAAGTGCACTATGTAGTAGCATTAATAAGGCTAACCAAATTAACAGAGCGAGATTTTCAACTGGATCCCAAAACCAGTAACCGCCCCAACCTAATTCGCGATAGGCCCACCAAGAACCTAAAACAATGGCACAGCTTAAAATCATAAAAGCAATGAAACTTAATTTTTTGATTAAGCTGATGGCAATATTTTCCAGATTTTTTTGATAGCTAAAAGCCATTACTACACAAAATATTTTAGTGATTAAAGCATAGGCGATATATAAGATTGGCGGATGAATTGCTAAACCAATATCTTGTAATACTGGGTTTAGGCCTTGCCCTTCTTTTACATAATGCGGATTTAGCCAAAAAGGATTTGAGGTAAAAAATATATAGCAGCTAAATATTGCCATAACTAGCCAGGCATAATTTAGATAATATTTATCTTTGCCATCTGCTTTGCTGAATAAGATTAAGGTCATAAACCATAAAAATAGTAATAAGGATCCTTCATGATTGCCCCATACTCCTGTAAATTTATAGATTAATGGTTTATTGAGGCTAGAATTAGCAAATACATTAAGCAGTGCAAATTCTGAAACTAGATAAGCATGGGTTAAAGTTAAATAGGCACAGCTTACTAGTAAAATTAAAGCTACATTGAGATAAGCGCTATATTTGCTAATTTGCACATTTTTAAGCAGATTGCTACCAAGAGCTGCCATAGAAATCAGCATAGTTAAGATCAGACTAAAATTACCTAAAAAATAATGCATAATTATTTCAGTTTTTTAGTTGCTGGTGGACGGTAATTTTCATCATGCTTTGCCAGAATTTTATCTGCTAAAAAGATATTTTTTTCTAATTTACCAATTGCGACCACACCTTGTCCTTCACGAAAAATATCTGGCAATACGCCGTAATAATGTACTTGTTGGCTGGCGGAGCCGTCTGTGATTTTAAATTGGATTAAGCCAGATTCGTTAAATTTTAATGTATCTGCTTGCACTAAGCCACCAAGACGAAACTGATCATTTTTAAGCTCAGCTGGTATTTCACTTGGTGTATAGTAATATGCAATATTGCTAGAAGAGATCTTCAGCAACAGCCCTATTGCACCTATTGCGCTTAACGCAAAGATAATAATGTTTTTTAATCTATTTTTTACTTGAGGATGCATCTTTTTTAGCGCTCTGGTAATTGATAAAACTATGTATAAACAAGCTGCTTAGCACTAAAAAACCCAGGAGATAAGCAGCAAAAATATAAGAGCTATAATCTGGCATAATTATTAAATTTTTTGCAGGCATTATAGCCCACCCCACCCAACTTGCATAGCATTAGTTTTTATGGTATAATTAGGGTATAACTAATTTAGGTTTTGTTATGTCAGGTCCTATTGTTCAGGAATATAATACTCTCCATGGCAAAACAGTTGTAAAAATTGCACCTGTAAGTAGTGTACAGCCAATTCAATCTCCCCCATACGCAGGAGCAGGTGAAGGAAATATTTTCAGTGCACCAAATGGCAATCCTAATAAAGGAACAGGACGCGAATAATCTATAAAACCATTCAAACTCAACCGGCCTTTCGGCCAACCGGACACTGAGCCAGGCCGAAGTGCAAGGTTGGTTAAAAAACTACTTAAGGCCCTAAATATTCAAACTCAACCGGCCTTTCGGTACAATTTTTGCCTAACGTCAAAAATCACTCAAGAACCTTAAAGTCTTCAGCCGGTTCTCGAGTGGCAATTTGCGCAAGCATAATTGTTGTACCGAGAGACCCCTTAGCTACTTAACTCTAAGCTTGTGAAAAACCCGTTTTTATGGTATAATATACGTAGTTTAAACTATTAATAATATGGCGTTCAAAGATACAAGTTCAGCATATGGCGACTATGTTGTCGCTTCACCAAAAGTACAAATTGCACCAGTTAGCACATATAAAACTGGAGCAGGATTTACGGCGCCTGTCATTACTCAAACACAACATTTAACACCTAAATATGAGCCACAAAAACATCCTAATCAAGAAAGAGAAATCGCCGCTTTAGGCAATAGCCATTATGATCCTAACCGTCCTAAGAATTATTGGCGTGATTTAGTAAGTCAGGATGATATTGGCGTACGTTATGGTAAGCATGATTTAGAGCATGAAAATTCTGGTTTAAATCATGCTCCTAAATTAGAGCAAAATCAATCTCATGATCTGGTTAAAAGCATAATTAACCAACGTCAAATTGATGGCCAAAAGCAGCATTATCTGCAAGAAATGAATAGTGCCAGACAAATGCAAGATCCAGATGTAAAGCAAGCAATATTACTAAAATGTGAGGTAATGCTTGAAGATTTAAACCGCAAAGAAACGATGAATTTTAAGGCACCAACAATTGGCAGTAGGGATAAAGGTAAAGATGGCTTAGATAATAAAAAATATCGTGGCAGATCCAAAGATGGCCCTTCTTT
>CAXDRM010000078.1:0-6842 GCA_963991775.1 uncultured Rickettsiales bacterium
CAGGAAATTTATGCGCAATAGCAAAACGTGGTGAACGCGCTACAAAGCCAAGACGTTCTTGCAGGCTATAATCATTAACTTTGTAAACAATACCATCAATATCATAATCTAACTTATAACGCTCATCACTTAATTGCTGATAATTAGCCATGATTTCTTGGCTCGTGTGACAAATTCTATTTAAGCTATTTACCGGAAAACCTAATTTAGCAATTTTTTCTAATGAAGCTAATTGGGTATTAGCAAAATTTTCTGCATGTACGGCATAAATAAAAAGATCTAAATTTCGTTCTGCAGTAATAGCTGTATCTAATTGCCTTAAAGATCCTGAGGCTGCATTACGTGGATTAGCAAAAATTTTACTACCTTGCTTTTCTTGTTCTTGATTTAACGCAGCAAAATTTGCCTTGCTCATATAAATCTCGCCGCGCACTTCTAATTTCTCAGGATAATTACCAGTTAATTTATTAGGCAAAGATTTTATTACTTTTAAATTCTCTGTAATAACTTCACCAACCTGTCCATCACCTCTAGTCAGACCTAAAATTAATTCACCATTTTGATAATGTGCAGCAAATGAGATACCATCTATTTTAGGCTCTGCAAGAAATTCAAGATCTGTAGTAATATTTAAGAATTTTTTTACTCGAGAAATAAAATCTTCTATATCCTCTTCTGAAAAAGCATTAGCAAGTGAAAGCATTGCTTGACTATGCTCATGTTTTTGAAATTCATTTTGTACTAGATAGCCAACTTTTTGACTGGGGCTATCAATAGCCAATTCACTATGCTGCTCTTCTAAATGCTCTAATTCTTGACGAAGCTTATCATAGCTAGCATCATCAATTACAGCATTATCATTAGTGTAATATTCTTTATCGTAATTTTTGATAAGCTCTACTAATTCAGCATGTCTTTGCTTGGCAGCTATAAAAAGTAAATCCTGGCTCATTTATTAAAAAAGTTTTTTATTTCTTGATTAAGATCAAAGTTAAAATATTTGCGCATCATATTAAACTCGTTAATCTGTTGCCCTACAAAACCATATTGCGCTAAATTAACTTTACTTGATTGATTAAGCCCAATAAGTAAAGCTATAAGTAAAATACTAATAGAGAAAAAATTACTTAACTGGTTTAAAGCGCTAACCCTTATTTTACCTGATTTTTCTTTAATATCTTTTACTTTTTTCATACGATTTTTAGTGCGAGGATGAGTTGAAAAAATCGTGACAAAACCATTATCTCCTAAAAATGATAACGCATAGGCTGTATTCAAGCCACCACAAGCATAGGCCGCTTCTCGATCACAGCGATATTCTGTTGCTCTGCTAAAATGTAATTTCAAAAAATTAAAGATTTTTAGCAAGATAAAGCGATGAAAAAAAGTTACTAAAAAATTAGTTAAATAATAAAAATTAATGATAAGCACATAAAGTAATCCACCCAATATCGGTATTCTAGTAAATAAGGTAATTTGTAAATTAAAAAATAAGCGCAATAAATTTGCGACAAAATTGGTTGCTTTCTGACTTGCTAATAAAAGCAAGGTTGGCAAAAAATCTTTATTAACTAAATGAGAAAATTCATGCGCCATAATTGCTTTTACTGCTAATTGAAATTCTTCTTCAGTTTCACATCTTTCTCTAATATGCGAGATTAAACCTAAGGTAATCACCACTATTTTTTTACGAAAAGATCCAATAGCATAAGCATTAACTTCGTTACTATTAGAAATTAACAATTTAGCTTTAGGGCTGGCAAATTTCTGCTGCAACTCCTTAAAATTCACAATGATTTGCTTAATAAACTTATATTTCTTTTGATATTTTTCTGCTGCTTTACATTTTTTGGTTAAACCCCAAATGCTAAAACCAAATAAAAGATCCATAAATAAATAAAAGATCATGATAAAGCTAACTATGAAAGCCGAAATATAGGTAAGATCTAAGATACCTTGAGTAATATCGGTACGATTCATATAAAATACAGGTATAAAGATAGCGCTAAAAGGCAAAAAAACTATTAGTAAATTAGCAACAGTTAAGCTATAAACTAGAAACAAATTGAAGGGTTTTGAAAACATATTTAGTTTTTTTTCTTATAATGCGTCTTAAGATTTTTTTTTCCATCATTTTGTTAAGTTTTATTGCAGCTTGTGGCAGTAAAAAGAAACCTGAAATTGATGCATCTTTTCATTTTGCAAATGCTATAAAAAACATCAAAGCAGGCAATCTAAACAGCGCACAGGATGCGCTAGATAAAATAGAAACTGATTTCCCCTATTCTGATTATTCAGTAAAAGCTGAATTACTAATTGCTTTTATACATTACTTAAAAGGTGATTATGCGGATTCTATAGTTGCTGCAGAAAAATTTATTAAATTAAGACCTGCAAATCCAGAAGTTGATTATATGTATTTTATGCGGGCAGAAAGTTTTTTCCAAAGCCGTTCAGATTTTTTGCGTGAACAAGATACTAGCATTAAAGCGCAAAATAATTTTAAGCAGCTTTTAACTAGATTCCCAGGCAGTAAATATAATGGTTATAGTAATGATAAATTAAAAATCTTAGCTAAAGAAATAGCTCATTATAATTTGCAAATAGCTCTTACTCACCAAAACCGTAAAGAATATATTCCAGCTCTAAGAAGACTCAAATTTATCGCAGCAAATTTTCCTGACAGTATTTATCTAAGTGAAACCTATTTTAGAATGGTTGAAATCTATTACTCTCTTGGCTTAAAAGAACAAGCTACTGCTATATCTAAGCAGCTAGCTGAGCAAAATAAAAAAGATTTTTGGAGTAAGCAAAATCAAAAATTCATCGCAAAATATTTATAAGCAATGCTTAAATATCTT
Source organism: uncultured Rickettsiales bacterium (assembly GCA_963991775.1). GTDB lineage: Bacteria > Pseudomonadota > Alphaproteobacteria > Rickettsiales > JABIRX01 > CAXDRM01. The sequence continues at coordinate 2,862 of CAXDRM010000078.1, forward strand.
GAGATTGCCAATTTTATCCTAATAGAGCAGCTAAAATTAAGCTTTATGCCAGGCTTTACAGCTATTAGTGGAGAAACTGGCGCTGGAAAATCTATAGCAATTGATGCGCTTAAATGTTTATTAATAAAAAGATTAAATAAGCACCCTGCCAAAGATAGCAGTAAAGCTGTGATAATTTCAGCAAATTTTGCTATAGAAAATTCTCCGCAAATAAAACAAATTTTAGCTAATAATTTTATAGAAGCTGAAGATAACCAGCTAATACTTAAAAGAGTTATAGATCAAGCAGGCAAATCATTAGCTTTTATTAATGATCAAAGCTGCTCAGTTACTTTATTAAATGAACTAGCTTTACAGCTGGTTGAGATTCATGGCCAACATGATACTAATGATTTATTTAGCAAAGCTAAGCAGCAAGAATTATTAGATCAGCTTGTTGCAGATCCACAAATCAGCAAGTTAACAACACAGCACTTCCATAATTGGCAAAAAACCAAGAAAGAAATTATAGAAATTCGCGCACAAGAAAACTCTATCCAAGAAGAAATTAGCTATTTAAGTCAGATTATAGATGATCTTGATCGTTTAGAGCCATCAGAAACTGACTTTACTCAGCTTGCTGCTCAAAAAGAACAGTTAAAAAAACAAAAGGATTTAAGCCAAACCTATCAAGAAATCTATCAAAGCTTTGCTAGCGAATCAGCACTACAACAAGAAATACTGCAAAAGCAGCGCCTAGCTTCAAGCAAATATGATAAGGATCCTGAAAATTTCGAGCAAATTAACGAATATCTTGAACAAGCATTAATTAATTTTGATAAAATATGCGAGCTTATTGCTAATCAAGATAGCTCAGCTGGCAATATTGAAGAAATTGAAGAAAAAATCTCTGATTACAAAACATTATCTCGCAAATATCAAACTACTCCTGAGCAGCTTGGTGATTTACTTTTAGAATCAATTCGCAAGAAAGAAACTCTAAGCAAGGCTTTAGATAATCTTGGTGATTTAACCAAACAAGAAATCGAGCAAAAACAAGCATATTTAAAATATGCAGAGCAATTACATAAATTGCGCCTCACTGCTGCTAAATTACTTGAAACATCCATTGCAGCTCATCTTGATGATTTATATATGTCGCAAACCTTATTTCAGGTAGCTTTTAAAGATCTTGATGAAACAGAATATCAGGCTAAAGCAATAAAAACACCTTACTTCGTTGCTAAAACTAATCCTGACATGCCTTTTGCAGAATTAGAAAAAATTGCTTCAGGAGGAGAATTATCACGCTTTATGCTAGCTTTAAAACTATCTTTAAATGAATCATTTAAAACATTGATTTTTGATGAAATAGACACTGGAATTAGTGGTAAAGTATCAGAGGCAGTAGGTAAAAAACTTAAATTATTAGCGAGTGAACGCTGCATCATTGTAATTACCCATCAACCGCAAGTTGCTGCCCAAGCTAAGCATCATCTAAAAGTAAGTAAAAGCTACGAAAATAACCGTACTTTTATCACGCAGCACTATCTAAATCCAGCAGAACAGCTAGAAGAAATTGCACGTATGATTTCAGGCTCAGAAATTACCACTGCAGCTAAATTAGCTGCCAAAAAATTAATTGCTTAAAAACAATACTAATCACTTGCTGCAGACCCTATTTTATGCTATAATATATAGAAATTTATAAATTTCAGAGGAATATATAGCTTTAAATGTCAGATAAGTTGCTTAAGAACATACAACAAATCAATAAGAGGTCTAATTCGTTACTAGAAAAATATAGTAGTACGATACTTGAGGACGTAAAGCATAAGAAAGAAGCAGAGATTGTAGAAACTAATAAAACTCTACAAAGCTACTATAAAAGCCTCAATGAACTAAAAAATGATTATCTAAAAAGCTATAATGAGCTGAAAAAAAACTTTAATCGCCTGGTTAGAGATTATGATGGCCTTGAAGACCAAGAATTAAAAGCTCTAAATTATAAAAAATTCAATAAGGACTTAAATAAGCTAAAAGAAAACTTTGTTGATGATATTTTCTTAGAACTTCAGCGTAAATCTAATAAATCAGATACAGAACAAGCTAAAAAAATCTCAGATCTAGATAAAAAGCTTAGAGATACTCTCAAGAAAAACCCAAATACTCCGCAAAAAATTAAGATTGCTGGTCAATATCAAGATATTAATCTCAAAAAAGAGATAGATGCTCTATTTAGTGAATTTAAGCTAAAATATTATGCCTATGCAGCAGGCCTTGGTTTTACAGCTGGTGCCGGTTATTTTGCTATTGATTATTTTGGCACACAACATAGTGAGGATTTACCTTGGGTTAGCGAAGAAGAAGAAAGCACAGAAGTTGAAAGTGAATCTAACTCTCCTGAGCTTGATAATGGCAATGATGGTCAAAATCCGGATAATGGTGATGGTTTGGAAGACCCAATTGATGTTCCTGGTGATGGTGGTGGTGATGATGCATCTGCTACTATTACAGAAGAAGTAGTAACAGATATTGCTGTTGATAGTTTGGCATTTGCTTTAACTGTTGCAGGTGTTGCTATTATTGCTTTCAAAATTTTAGCCTTAGCCTCTTATCTTGCTAAAAAATATGAGAAAACTAATAGTTTAGGTAATACAGTAGTATCGGCTGTAGAATATGAAAAATTGCATGGTAAAGAGCATAGTTTAAAAAAATTAACTGAGCGTTCAGAAATACTCGAAGGCATCTGTAAAGAAATTGATCGCTTACAGAGTAAAATAAATCAAACCTTAGGAGAAGAAAGTAAAGATAAAGACCTTGATATTGAAGAAGTAAAACCAAATAAAGCAAAAGCTGAAAGTAAATTCTCAGTTGATGATCTTGTTAAAGATGGCAGCAAAGCAACAGATGAAGGCTTCCAAGCAATGCTTGCTGAAAAAGCAAAAAAATCTGCTGCAGCTGAAAAATCACTAACACCTGGTTGATAATATTTGGTGCGGACGAGAAGATTTGAACTTCCACTCTAAAATTAGAACAACGCCCTCAACGTTGCGCGTCTACCAATTCCGCCACGCCCGCATAATCATTACTACAAATAAGCACCTTATTCGTCTTCACTTGTAATGCTCGAAAACCAGATTAACACCTTAGGTTCCTGAGTGACCGAACGAAAGTGAGGTTGTACCGAAGGGCCGCTTGAGTCTTAAAGATTATATCGAGCAATATTATTAACATCAAAGATCTAACTTAGCAAATATAAGCATATAAATTACGCTTTAATTATCCCTATTTAAAGCCACTAAATATTGTTCTTGTGAATCTTTACGTGATGATTCAGGCTTATGTAATTTTACTTGAGAGAAATGCTTTTTGTATTTTTTGAGCAACTCATCACTTTCTGGTCCAAGAAAGATTTTTGCGATCATATTGCCCCCCTGCTCTAAATGCTCTAAAGCAAATTCTAACATATCCTCCAAAACTGCAATTAAGCGAATATGATCAGTAATACGATGACCACAAGTTGCTGGCGCAATATCAGAAATAATTAAATCAGCTTTATTACCACCTAATTGTACAATTATTTGCTGCTTTATATCATCTTCTAAAAAATCTCCTTGGATAAAATTAACTTTATCTATTGGCTCAATCTCTAAGAGATCCACACCTAAGATTGTTGCTTGAGGTCTCAATTCACGCATTACCTGCAACCAACCACCAGGTGCACAACCTAAATCAATAATATTTTGGGCTTTTCTAAGTGGACGATATTTTTCAATAATTTCTAAAAGCTTAAAAGCAGAGCGCGAACGATAATTATGCTCTTTGGCAAGCTTAGTAAAAGGATCATTTAATTGCCTTTGCAACCATCTTGTAGAAGAAAGCTTGCGGCCCTTAGCAGTTTTTACTTTTTCAAATTTTTGCCTAAAACCTTTTTGGAAGTTGGTTTTTTTATTCATATATAATATTTTATCGCAAGCTTGAACCTTGTGGTTCGGCAAG
>CAXDRM010000079.1:0-6792 GCA_963991775.1 uncultured Rickettsiales bacterium
TCTGCTGAAACAAATTAGTGTTGCTAAGTTGTTTCAGAAAAGACTGTATAGAATATAGATTAAGTTAGAATAAATCGGTATTATATACTTGTATTTTTGATGAGTTCAAATTGTGAGGAACGGCGTGTAGCTTACTACATAAGTACCGCAAGAATTTGAGACGAATCACTCTGCTGAAACAAATTAGTGTTGCTAAGTTGTTTCAGAAAAGACTGTATAGAATACCGATTTAGACTAGTTCTTTTTCTATAAAGCCTTTAAAATTCTCAGCCTTAATATTACGCAGATTATAAAAATCGATGATGGTTTTGATTTTGCCAAGAGCTTCTTCCATATCATCATTAAGCACTACATATTTATATTCGCGATAATGGCTGATTTCAGATTTGGCACGTACCATGCGATTCTTGATGACCTCATCAGAATCTAAACCTCTTTTGAGCAATCTTTCTTTAAGAGCAGCAATGCTTGGAGGTAAAATAAAAATAGTTACAATATGAAACTCAGAATGTTTAACTATCTCGCGTGCACCTTGCCAATCAATATCAAAAATCACATTCTTACCTTGGCGTACTTGCTCTAAAACAAATTTTTTGGGAGTACCATAATGATTATCAAACACAGTAGCATGTTCAAGTAATTCATTATTTTCAGCAAGCTCATGAAATTCTTGCTCCTCAATAAAAAAATAATCTTTACCTTCAATTTCACCTGCTCTTTTTGGTCTGGTAGTTACTGAAACGGAAAGAGTTAAATCATTATAAATTTCTAAAAGTTTTTTAGTAATAGTAGTTTTTCCTGCACCAGAAGGTGAAGAAATAATAATTAAAGTACCCGGAAAATTATCTTGTGGAGCTTTAAATTCAGACATAAACTATTAGAAATTTTTTAAGCATTATAAATAGACATCTTTAAAATGAAAAACATTATTATTAGCGGTGCATCAAGTGGTATAGGTCGTGCTCTTGCATTAAAATATGCTAACCATAACACCAATTTATTACTTATTGGTCGCGATCAAAAGCGTCTTGCTGAAGTTAAAAAATTAGTAAAAACTTTTGGCAGCAAAGTTGCAATTTTAGAGCTTGATGTCAGAGAAGAGCAAGCGCTTAGCCAAGCAGTAATTGCTTTTGATAAAAAAACTCCAGTAGATTTAATCATTGCTAGCGCTGGAATTTCAGCAGGCACAAGTGGCAAAAGTGAAAGCTTGCTGCAGCTTAAAACCGTTATGGATATTAATATTTATGGCAGCTTGCATTTATTTTATCCGCTGCTCGAAAAATTTAAAGCAAGAGGTGCTGGTCAAATAGTGCTGCTTGGATCTATGGCTAGTTTTAAAGCTCTACCTTCTTCACCAGCTTATAGTGCCTCTAAAGTGGCGATTAAATTTTTAGGCGATAGTTTGCGTGCTGAGCTCAAAAAATTTAATGTGAAAGTAAATATTGTTTTTCCAGGCTATGTTAAAACAGCAATGACGGAAGTTAATGAATTTCCCATGCCTTTTTTAATGGAGTTAGATAAAGCTACAAAAATTATCATGCAAGGTATTGCTAAAAATAAGCCTTACATAATTTTCCCAAGATTCTTCTATTATATTATTCAGCTCACTAATTTACTGCCAACCAGGATAAGCGACTATATATTTAGTCGATTACCTGGCAAAAAGCCCTTAAGTTAAATTTTCATATTTATTTATAGTTTTGTTATGAGTCAAAAAACGGAGAAATGATTACCAAATGGGCCGGATAGATCTCAAAATGTTCTTATATTATTAAGATGATGCTTAGCATGATAAGTATAATGCCGGCAATTTCTAATCTAGAAATTTCTTCTTTAAAAAGCCTATGGCTAATGAAAAAAGAAAAAATCACCTCAGTCTGACCCACTAATTTTACCAAAGTTAAATCAGCTAAAGCAAAAGCGTAAAACCAACAGATTGAACCAAAAAAACTTAATACCCCAATAGCAGCTGCCGGTTTTAAATTATTTGCCAATTTATGACATTCAGTTTTTAGATCACTAATTTTTGCAGTGTAAAATAATAGCAGAATATTTTGGGCTAAATTCATAAAGAGTAAAGTAAGTAAAGCAGCATAAAAGCCAGAATATTCTGTAATTAAAATTGCCTTTTTGATGAAAATTGCAGTGATAGTAAAAAAGAAGCCGCAGGCAATACCAATTAACGCTGTCTTATCAAATAATTTACTGAAAAACTTCTTACCTTGCTGAGCGAGCGGAGAAAGTAATATTACTCCTAATGTTGCTAAAATTACCGCATTAATTGCTTTAAAATCTAAAAATTCTCCAAGTAAAATTGTGGCAATTATCGCAGTTTGTACAGTCTCGGTTTTCATATAGGTAATGCCAACTGTGAAGTTTCTTTTGCCAAATAAATTCACTAAAGAAATATTTCCTAAGATTTGAAACAATCCCGCTAAGGCGCAATAAATGAAAAAGCTTTTAGGTAGGCTAGTTATGCTTGCCAATTGGGTGAAGCAGATATAGGTAAGAAGACTCAAGATAATAGGTAGCGAAAATAAAAATCTGGTCCAAGTGATAGTTGTATCACTAAGCTGCTTTTTTAAAGTTTTTTGCAAGCCATTTCGAATGACCTGAAAAGTAACCGCACCAAGAGTAAGGAGAATCCACATAAATAAAATTTTACCTTAATTTATGTCCCAAAGTGCATTAAGAGGTAGAGCATAAATTCTATCCTCTAACATTAAAGGTTCTGTACCATTATAAAGTAGAATGCCTTTAATAAATGTATTTCCTAATTTTTCACGCAATTGTTTTAAGGAGATTAGGTCTTTTTTGTTTAAAGTTGCAGTAGTTTTAACTTCAATTGCTACTATATTTTTATTTTCTCCCTCTAGTAAGAAGTCTATTTCTGAACCAGATCTTGTACGATAATGATATAGATCTGGTTTAAGATCGTGCCAGGAAATCTGTTTTTTTAATTCCATAGCAACAAAATTTTCCACTAATGGTCCAAGCTCTGTTCTATTTTCCAATAATCTATCTTTGCTTAATTTTTTAAAATGACTTAGTAAACCAGTATCATTCAAAAATATTTTAGGAGTTTTGCTTAAAACCTTATCATTATTGCTAAACCATGCTGGAACCTCACATACTAAAAAGACCATTTGCAATAAAGTGTAATATCTTTTCAAAGTAACCTGATTAATTTTAGCCATACGGCTAATATCCTGCAAATTTAATAAATTTCCCACTCTATTGGCCAGAATGCTCAAAATATTAGGTAGCTCTTTTAAGCCTTCAATATTTGCTAAATTTTTAATATCACGTTGTAAAATAGTATTGATATATGAATTAAACCATTCATTGCGGTCAATAGCTGATCTAGATGTCAGAGATCTAGGGTAGCCACCTGTGAGTATGATATCGATTAATTTATTTATTTTTAAAATGTTACTCAGTTGAGGTATTTTATGCTCAGTAAAGGCCCAATCTATGAATTTTTCTGTTTTATTATTGATTTCACCTTGAGATAGTGGCCAAAGATTGTGGATAATGATTCTGCCAGCTAAGCTTTCGGAAATTTTTGGCATGGTTAAAATATTAGCTGAGCCAGTAAGTAGAAACTTTCCATTTTTTTTAGTTTCATCTATGATTCGCTTGATACTGATAAAAATCTCTGGGTGACGCTGTACCTCATCTAATGCGAGGGCCTCTGTATATTGACTTAAAAAGCCATAAGGATCACTACTTGCTGCAAAAAGAATATTATGGTCATCAAAAGTAAAATATTTTGCTGATAGATCTTGCTTGGTCATTTTTTCGACTAAAGTTCTTTTACCTACTTGTCTAGCACCATTTATCAAGATAGCGGGATTGTTTTGAAAGCTGCGTAATAGATTTTTATTAATGTTCCGTTTATAAATTGTCATGTAAATTATAACATTACTTATATGTAAATTATAACACCTACTATTATAATTTCAAGCACTAATGTTGTGGAATCTATGCTATCAGTTCCTTGATACTTATGCCTTTCAAACCTATAATATCTGCAAAATATTAAAATTTTGTAATGTTGGAGAGCTTACTAGATCCGGTCTTATTGGCCAGAATACAATTTGCCTTTACGGTATCATTTCACATAATTTTTCCTGCTTTTACTATCGGTCTTGCTAGTTGGTTGGCTGTAGTTGAAGGGCTTTATCTTAAAACTGGTAAAAAAATCTATGAAGAAATCTATAATACAAATCCCATCTTTATTTATAGTTTTGTTAAGAGTCAAAAAGCGTAGTATTTTTGTTAAAAAGTATGTAACTAATAGCCATTGCTATTGGTAAGTGTTTTTTGACAATAAAGACTAGCTTTTTGCCTTAACCTGCTTGGCAGCTAATAAATAAAAAAAATTACTACGTAAAATTTTTCGACCGTAACTATGGTTATGCTCTCATAATTTCACTTGTTCTTTTTTTAATTTATCTAAGCTGCAAAACTATAAATAAAGATGAGATCTGTATTAAATGTGGATTAAGATTTTTGCAGTATGTTTTGGTATGGGTGTGGTTTCAGGTGTCGTAATGTCTTACCAATTTGGTACTAATTGGTCAGTATTTTCAGATAAGATTGGTAATGTAATCGGGCCCTTACTTGGTTATGAAGTGCTTACCGCTTTTTTCCTTGAGGCATCTTTTTTAGGTATCATGCTTTTTGGTTGGGGTAGAGTCAGTAAAAAAATGCATTTTGTGGCAACAATCATTGTGGCAGTTGGTACGGTGATTTCTGCTTTTTGGATTCTTTCTGCCAATAGTTGGATGCAAACTCCACAAGGTTTTGAGATTAGAGAAGATGGGCTTTATTATCCAACTAGCTGGTTAGAAATTATTTTTAATCCATCATTTCCTTACAGATTTTTCCATATGGTAACAGCTGCTTATTTAACTACAGCTTTTGTAGTAGCTGGTGTGGCAGCTTATTATCTTTACCGAAAAATCCATGTGCAACATGCAAAAATCATGTTTGCTATGGCGATGTTAATTGCGGTATTTGTGGCACCTTTACAATTGCTAATTGGGCATGAACATGGTGCAAATACTCTAGAATATCAGCCTTTTCTTTACACGATTCTGATTTTCTTGCTGGGCTATTTAGGTTTGGCAATTAGTTTATATCCGTGGTTAGTACCTTTTGAAATGACTATCTGGGATGCGGCAGCAGTATCTACTTCGCAATCATTATTATTAGTAGGTACAGTAATTTTCTTACCAATTATTTTAGCTTATACAGCATATACTTACTATGTTTTCTGGGGTAAAGCGCGCGCTAACGACACATATTAAAAAACTAAGCAAGGTTCAGCAGCAATGGCTGTGGTTCGTTAGTCTCTGGTTATTTGGTTTTTTATGCGTCAGTGTGCTAGGTGGTTTTATTAAATTTGTTTTTAAACTAAGTAGTTAACAAATTAGCAAGCTCACCGCACACTAAACACATTCTCTCCTCTTTAAAGATGTTTGCTTAATCTTGAGCAGGTGACCATGCTTCAGATTGAAATGCTCCTAATGGCGGATTAGTAATATGACTCACATAATTTGAGAAGGTTTTAAGAGTAACTCCTAAAATCACTTCTAGCACTTGAGCTTTATTATAGCCAGCCGCCAAAAAAGCTTCGATTTGTGCGTCACTAGCATGCCCTCTAGCTTTAACCAATTCTTTAGCAAAAGTTACCAAAGCATCGATTTTAGCATCGCCAGTTGATCTGCTTTCACGCACTGCATTTACTAAATCAGCATCAACTTTTGCTACATTCTTAGCAATTACAGTATGAGCTGGTACGCAGAAATGACACTCATTTTCGACGCTAATTGCAATGAGTAACAGTTGCTGCTCAGCTGGGCTCAAACTAGTTTTATCAAATAGGTCTGAAATTACTGGATATGCTGTAATCGCTGCAGGCGATTCAGCTAATGCACCAAATAAGCCAGGAATATGACCTAGGGTTTTTTGTAGATTTTCTAAAATAGCTTTTGAACCTTCAGGTGCAGAAGCAACATCATGTATAGGGAATGTAGTCATGTTAAATACCTCCTAAAATTAATTAACAAAATATATATTTGACTATATAGTCAAAATTAAATGTTAAGTCAAGAACAAAGTTGCTTATATGGTAAAAAATCTATAAAAGGGGTTCTGACAAATTGTAATATTGTGAAATAAAATAAGTAGTTACATGGCTAATATAAGAAAATTTGATGAACAGCAGGCTTTAGAAAAATTAGTGGAAATATTCTGGCGCAAAGGTTTTGAAGATACTTCTCTTGATGATTTAGTGGAGGCTACTGGAATTAAGCGCCAATCTCTTTATAATAGTTTTGGTAATAAACAAGAGATGTTTCTTAAAGCATATGAATGTTATTTATCTGCTATTGATAGTAAAATAGCTGTGCTTGCTGATGCTGAACAGGTTAGCCCACTTAAAAAAGTTAGTAATATTATGGAGGCTTTTTTAGCTTCCATTAAAGATGAAAATATTCCCAATGGTTGTTTTGTAGCAAATACAGTTATGGTTTGCAGTGAGCATTTACATGATGAATTGAAAGAAAAATTACAGGAGCATTATGAAAGTTTAGAAGGCTTATTCTATCAGCTTTTATTAGAGGCTAAGCAGCAAGGTGAGTTAAGTGACAATTGTAAGCCAAGAGCCATCGCGCAGTCTATTTTAGCTAATATTGTGGCTCTTACTATGTTCTATCGCCTGAACCAAAATGAGGCTTTCACCGACAATGTTTTTAATGAGTTGGTTAGATCTATAAAAGCTGC
>CAXDRM010000080.1:0-6469 GCA_963991775.1 uncultured Rickettsiales bacterium
AATCTGGCAACAAAATGATATGACAAAAAATGTATTTCCCTTTCTAAAAAACTTTGAAAGAGATATAAAAAAAATTCATAATGATATGAAAAAAATTAGAATTCTGAGAAATAGGATTTTTCATTTTGAGAATTTGTATAAAACAAATCTAAGCAATGCATTAAACGAAATAAATTTCTATATATATGGAATCTCGGGACTACATTTACAAGAATTCTTAAACTAAAATTATAAGCTACTATTTTTGAAAAAAGCGTATATTATCCTTTAACCCTTTTTGGGCGGTTAGCTCAGTTGGTTAGAGCGCTACGTTGACATCGTAGAGGTCGGATGTTCGAATCATCTATCGCCCACCATTCTCTTTATTTTTGCTAAATTGGCACATCTTTTTCCAAATCTTGCACTCATTTACCAGCGCGCAAACTTCGCGCTTCGATTAGAAAAAATCTGCACCAATTTAGCAAAAATACTTACAGCATCAAAATTCATAATATGAAAAAAAATTAGCTAAAACTATAAATAAAGCTGTGATCTACTATGACATCTAAAAATCAGGTTGATTTGCTGGAGTAAAAAGTGGCTTACCTAAACGAGCCACACCAAATTCAGCAATAATTTTTTGCGCTCTCTCACTTTGTAAATAGCTGTAAAATTCTTGGGTCTCTTTGCTAGGATTAATATTTAAAAAACCAAAGCAAGGATTTAATAATAATTCACTACCCATAATTAGCACCTGTAAATTCTCAAAATGCATACTATTGGAAAGCCAAGTGCCCCAATCAGTAATAGTATAAAGCTTATTACGATCTGCATAAATCAACGCCTCTTTAGGAAAAACATTACGCGTTGCATACCAATTTGGAATATCCTGCCAAGGCTGATAACCAACTATGCGCCAAATGTTTTTTTCTTTAGTATTAGTTGCGGAATCATCATTACGACTAATAAAAGTTGGCTCACCTAAAGCATCACTATATGATTTAATTTTACGGAATGCTAAAGGTGCAGAATCATGTTCACTAATAGCAGCAGGATTATGCTTTGGCCCTACAATGATAAAATGATCATTAAAAATTACTTTATAATTTGTAGCCCAACCTTCCTTATAGGCTTTTTTTGCCTGATCTCTTTCATATACTAAAGCAATATCAATAACTCCATTTTTAAGCTGCTCAAGAGTACGCGGACTCACATCCTGATACCAAGCTATAGAAAAATCTTTATCAAAATGGCGAATAAAATCCTCAGATAAGACCCTTAAAATGCCAGTTGGACCAGCGCCACCATTTCCAATACGAATTTTAATATTATCTTGATGCTCACCGTAAATTTCTTTTGGCTCACTACTAACCGAAAGAGTACTAGCCCATAAATTAAAACTAAAAAAAAGAAAAATAACTAGATAACGCAACATAAATACAACCGTAGATTGCTGCTGATTGTCCTAAGATTATCCTAATAGTCAATAATTTTACCATCCCAGGCAAAAATCTTACCACTATGCTGTACTGTTACTTTAGTTATAACCTCCAATAATTTTTGTGCAGAAAATTCAGGCGTAAAAAGCTTATCAGCTTTCACATTACTACTAAAAGGCTGAGATAATTTTGTTGCTACAGTACCAGGGTGCAAACCTATTACTATGGCTTGCTTCTTAGTACGAGAAAACTCAATAGCAATATTTTTAAGTAACATATTTAAAGCAGCCTTGGCAGCACGATAAGAATGCCAACCACCAAGATGATTATCCGAAATACTTCCTACCCGAGCTGACAAAGCAGCTAACACTGAGGCTTGATCTCTTTTAATAAATTTTTGCAGATGTTTGATGATTAAAGCTGGCGCTAAACTATTAATCTGCATGGCTTTAGCAAAATTATCAGTATTTAAATCAGCAAGTTTTTTCTCTGGAAATAAACCCTGCTCATCATGTAGAATACCTAAAGCAATAAAAATAAGAGAAAAATGCAAATCATCAGGCAAAACATTTTCTAGCTCACCTAATGCTGTCTCATCTAATGGATCAAGCTGATGATTTATGATTCTTGGATCATCATGATTATCTGGTAATGACCTGTTAAAACAATGAAATTCTTTTATCGTAGTATCTGTCAGTAATTGCTTAAGAATTGCACCTCCTATACCACCGCTTGAACCAAATATGGCAATTTTTTTATCTGGCATATTTCATTAACCAAAAATAAATACGGCAAGGTAAAATACGCAACAATCTAATAAACACAGTAAATCTTTTAGGAAAATCTAAACAAAAACATTTACCCGGTAAAAATTTTGCAATGCGTTCTGCTGCCTCTTCCGGAGTAATAATAAAAGGCATTGGAAAATCATTTTTCGCAGTCAGCTCTGTTGCGACAAAACCTGGACAAATTAACTTAATATCAAGATCAGATGCTTGATGCTCAGCACGCAAACTTTCAGCTAGATTATTTAATGCTGCTTTAGTTGCCCCATAAGGCTGGCTATTTGGTAAGCCTCGATAACCAGCTACGCTAGAACATAAAACTAGCTGCCCAAATTTTTGCTCTTTAAAAAATGGTATTGCTAAATGTGCAATATGCAAAGCTCCAACAAAATTAATTTGTGCAATTTGCTTAACCACAGAAATATCATGCTCTTCCAATTTACCTGGATTATAAATACCGGCCATAAATATAATACTATCTAGCTGCTTATAAGTAACTTTAATGGCTTTAAAAACATCCTGCGCTTTTTGATAATCAGTTATATCTAAAGGATAAAGAGCATGTTGCCCATCATGTAAAGTTTTTTGCACCTCTTCTAACTTGCTAGCATTACGCGCAGAGATAATAACATTTGTACCAACAGAACTTAGCTGCTTAGCAAGCGCTGCACCAATGCCACTACTTGCTCCAATAATCCAAATATTTTTTCCTTTAAGCTGCTGCATAGTTATTATTTTTGTTTTTGCATAAAAATTGTTAATTCAGCCACTGTAAAACCAAATTTTTTCATATAAGAGCGGTTGATCAATACATCATCATTCATTAACCACATCCAATCATCAAATTTAATCCGGTAAGTTGTATCACCAACAGGCAAATCCATCATATAATGCCATCTTACTGCATCACCTGCTTGATCACCTTTTGCGACATTTAAAATATCATCAGCACGACCTTCATATTTATCATCAGCTATTTTAGTAATTTTCCAGATACGCTTTTGATTCTCCCCATCATAATAATGAAATTTTTCATTCAGAATTCCTTGCGTTTCCGTTGGCCAACTACCTTGCATAACAATATCAAATTTGCGAATCACGCGACCTTTACGATCCTGTACGATACCCCAAGCTTTAATATCACCGGTAAAGAATTCTTTAATGTCTAATTTAGGGTTATTATCTTTATATAATTCCACCTTATTTTTACCACAGTTACTAAGCATCATTACCATTATCAATAGAGTTAATATTTTTATTTGTTGCATATTGCACCTCCTGTTTAAAAAATTTATGAAGTAAAAATATAGCAAGCAGTTTAAAAAATACTGGCACCAAACTATATGCTATTTTTAACACATTAAGCGCCTGCTCACTATTTGTTTGCCCTGGTCGATAACCAAAAAATTCAATCACTGGAAACAGCAGAAATACCGATACTGCCAGGGCTAATTTTAACAAAAAAGTAAATAAAGAAAATTCTGTAGTGATAGTTTCCGACTTAGTATGATCAGCAATTATTGCAGAAGGTAAACTAAGCTCTGCACCAAATACTGCACCTGTTGCAAAACATATTAATAAAAATGAGTTAGCATCTCCAGGCTTAATAAAATATACCAGACTAAAAAATAACACTGCTACTAACATTGAAATTTTCCAGCAAGTAATTTTACCAACATGCTCAGAAATTTGTTGCCAAATCGGCATAGCTAAAATCGCTGCTAGAAAATAACTTAGTAAAAATAAACCCACCCTATCTGGTAGTTGCAAATAATCTTTGATGTAAAACATCACCAAGCTTGCTGCAATAGTTGAAGCTATAATTGATAAGAAAAAAATCAAATATAATTTTTTATTTATAGTTTTAAGAAACTCTCCAAGCTTAAACTTAAAGCCGTCCTTTTGTGGTGCATAGCTTACATTTCTTAACCAAAATAGATAAAAGATACTGTAGCAAATTACTAAAACTATTAGGAAGCTATATGAAAATTTACTATAAGCCTGTAAGGCAGAAAATTTACCAGTAAAATAAGTAAGTAAAATTATAGTCAAAATTAAACCGCCTGAGGCAAAAGCTTCACGATATAACGCTATCTTAGTTTTATCATTATAATCAGGGCTCCAAGCCGCGCCTAAACTAATTAGATTAATAGCAATAATACTAAAGCCTGTATTAGCCAAAAACACTGATAATAAGAACCAAAATTTAAGTGCAGGCTCATAGGGGTTAAATAATGCTACAAAACCTAAAGCTAAGAGCACAACCCCTATAGCAAATATAGTAATTATATTATGACGATATTTATCGGTAAAATAACCAATCAAAGGATCTTGCAACGCATCAATAATACGTAGAGCTAATAAAAATGTCGCAATTAAAGTAAGTGAAATATCAAAGTTACTTGCGTAAAATTCTGGTGCAAAAATATAAAGAGGCATACCTACAAAAGCCGCGGGAATAGCACCTAAAGAATAAAAAATGAGATTTTGTTTATTAACTAACATCTAACTTTGACCAAGTAATTTTTTGGTTAATTTTGGTTTACTGGTATTTTCACCAAGCCATATAGCAAAAAATCGTTTGGCTAATTCTGCATCTTTAATATCTGCTATTAATTTTTCATCTTTGATCAAGATAAGACGCCCCTTATATTTAATGCCATAAATACTATCATTTTTAGCTACATCAGGTATCACCTTAGTAAGCTTTCGCTCCCAACTTTCTAGCTGTTCTTCACTAAATTCAGCCTGGCGTTTAATCTCTTTAAGCGAAGCCTCGACAATATCTTCTTTGCTAATGGCAAATTTATAAGTAAGTCTTAAAATAAAAGGCTGCTCAAAATCAAACTCTGCATTAGCTGCATATAATTCTGCTTTATAAATTGGCCAAAATAAAAATTTTAAAGTGGCACTACCAACATTAACTGGCTCTTTAACATATTGGGTACTGAGCTGTGAGGGAAAAGCAAAGCTATGTTGAAAATTAATTAGACATAAAAATGTAAGTAAGAATATTTTTTTAAACATGGACTAATTCATATTGCACAACATTGGTTCTACCTACTGCAAAACTTGCAGAACAGGCAGCAAGATAAAGTCTCCAAATTCTGATAAAATTCTCGTTAAAACCTAACTGCTTAACTGCAGAGATTTGTTCCTCAAAACTCTTTAGCCATAAAGAGAGTGTCTTGGCATAATCTTTACCAAAGCTAAACTCATCATTAATTTTTAAGCCAGAACGCGCCGCCTCATCACTAAATCTTTGTTTAGAAGGCAGCATGCCACCCGGAAAAATAAAGCTACGAATAAAATCACCGCTTTTGCGATAATCTTTAAAATATTGTTCGCCAATAGTAATAGTCTGAATTACTGCATTACCTTTATTACTTAAACATTCTTTGATTTTTTTAAAATAAATTGGCCAATATTTTTCACCAACTGCCTCAAACATTTCGATCGAAACGATATGATCAAATTTGCTTTTTTCCTTACGATAATCTTGATAAGCAATATCTACAGGTTGCTCGGCTAATCTTTGCCTAGCGAATTCTTGCTGTTCTTTAGATAAAGTTAGACCTTTTATGTCATAATCTCCTTGCTTAAGTGCTTGCTCAGCAAAACCACCCCAACCACAACCAATTTCTAAAATTGATCCTGAATTATTCTTAAGACGTGAAATAATCCTGTTATATTTTTCTGCTTGACCAGCAGCAAGATCTTGCTGACCTTCCTTAAATAAGGCGGAAGAATAAGTCATGGTTTTATCAAGCCATAAACTATAAAATTCATTTCCTAAATCATAATGAGCAGCAATATTTCTTTTACTACCTTTTAAGCTATTACGTCGTGATAAATTAACTAAAGCTGCGATAATTTTATAAATATTATTGCCATAGATGAATTTGTTGAGTACCTGATCATTTTGCAAAACAAATTTAAAAAAACTTTCCAGATCATCACTTTCCCAACTACCATGACTATAACCTTGTGCCAAGGCAATATCGCCACGCGCTGCAACTTCAGTAAAAATATGCCATTGTTTTATAGTAATATCTGCTTTGGCACCAGCTTGTGTGCCTGCAAATTTATAGCTTTTACCATCTGGCAAATTTAGCTCTAATTCGCCAAATTCAATTTGCTCTAATGCTTTTAAGATTTTGTTTAAAATTTTGCTCTTCATAAGTCACCTTGTGTTTTGAAAAATATAGTTTTGTAGTGGATATCTATTTGCAAACAAATTAATTTTTTGTAACTGAGTATTTGGGC
>CAXDRM010000081.1:0-6437 GCA_963991775.1 uncultured Rickettsiales bacterium
AGCTGGAGCTTTATCTTGTTTTGCTGCTTTTGCAGGAGCAGATTTTTCCTTAGCATTATGGAATTCTTGTTTTTCCTGGATTCTTGCAGCTTTACCGCGTAATTCACGCATATAATATAATTTTGCTCTTCTTACGATACCTTTACGTACTACTTCGATAGAGTCAATTCTTGGCGAATAAAGTGGGAATTTTCTTTCTACACCTTCACCATTAGAGATTTTTCTTACTGTAAAGCTAGAATTAAGAGCATCACCAGATTTAGCAATACATAAACCTTGGAAATATTGTAATCTTTCGTTTTTTCCTTCGATGATTTTCACGCCAACTTTTAAAGTATCACCTGGACGAAAATCAGGCAGATTCTTACCTTCTGTAAGCTGAGCTATTTGTTGTTGTTCAAATTTTTTAATTGCGTCCATCGCTATCACCTTAGTTGTTTTCTTTATATTTTTGCCATAAATCTGGTCTTCTTTCCCGGGTGATTTTTTTTGCCTGTTCAAGTCGCCACTCTGCAATTTTTTGATGATTGCCAGAGCGCAATATTTCAGGAACTTTTACACCTTGCCAAAGCTCAGGCCGAGTGTAATGAGGATATTCTAGTAAATTTGCATAAGCACTATCTGGAGTGAAGCTTTCTTCTGCCAGAGAAGAGCTATTGCCTAACACGCCAGGAAGTTGTCTTAATACTGCATCAAGCATCACTTGCACGGCTATTTCGCCGCCTGATAAAATATAGTCGCCAATGCTAAATTCGTGGAAATTATATTTATCAATGATACGCTGATCTAGACCCTCATATCTTCCGGGAACAAACATCATACGGTCATTCTTCGCAAATTCAACTATTTTTTTCTGATTTAATAAGGTGCCGCGCGGCGAAGGGTAAAATATTTGATAATCTTCAGCTTTATTATTGCTAGCTGCTAAGATTGCTTGCTCTATAACTTCTGCTTGGATTACCATGCCAGAGCCCCCACCATAAGGCTCGTCATCGACCTTTTTATGCTTGTTGGTAGCGTAATCGCGTAGATTAAATACTTCCAAAGACCAGATATTTTTCTTCAGAGCCTCACCCATAATCGAACAGCCCAAACTACCTGGAAATAATTCTGGAAAAAGTGTAATAATTTTTACTTCAAGCATTTGCAGTAGATTTAAGAGTTTTTAAGAATAGAAGGATGTGCTTAGAGCGAGATTCCACAGAATTTTATTAATATGGATTTGATAAAATTCGAGGACTGCCTGAGTGATTAAGTGCATCCTTCTATTCTTATTGATGTTATATAACTTCTGGCGGTACAAAAACTATAAAATTTTTTTTAAGATTTATTTCAGGAAAAAATATTTTGTCAAAAGGGTATTCTTCTGTGCTACCATTATTAAATTTGATAGTAAGATTATCACCAGCACCATAATCTGCTACATTTTCAAGCCTGCCAATAATTTTACCCGCTTCATTTTGTATAGCTAAGCCTAATAAATCGCTAATGTAAAAATTATCTTTCTCGGTAATTTTTTTAAGCTGAGTAGTTTTTACTGTGATTTCTTGACCAATAAGCTCTTCAGCTGCAGTGCGATCACTGATATCAGCTAGTTTAGCAATTAAATTTTGCTTTTTGATACCACGAAAAGAGATATCAAGCTTGCTGTTATTTAAGTAAAAATCTGAGAATTCTTCTGGATTAACCTGTTTGCTATACCAATAAAGCTTAACTTCGCCTTTGATACCATGTGCAGCAATAATTTTAGCAATGGCCAGTTCAGTTTTTTTAAGCAAGATTTAGCTTTTTTAAGCTTCTTTTGCTTCTTCAGCTGTCGCCTCAGCTTCTGTAGCTTGAGCTTCCTCTTTTGCTTCAGATTTTGGTGCTGCAGCATTTTCTGCTTCAGGAGCAGGAGTTTCAGTTGCTTCTGCGGCTGAAGCTTCAGCCTCTGCATTGTTAGCTGCTTCCTCTTCAGCTTGTTTTTTAGCTTCAGCTTCGGCAGCTTTTTTAGCCTCTTCAGCTTTTTTCTTTTCAGCAGCTAGTTTTTCTTCACGAATTTTTTGTCTTTCTGTAGCAGATTTAGGGAAAGCGCGTGGTAAGAATTTTTCTACATTTTTAAAGCCACTATCCCAAAGAAAAATAGCAACTTTTTCTGAAGGAGCTGCTCCAGTTTTTAACCAATATTCCACTCTTTCTTTATTAAAAGAGAAGCGGTTTTGATCATCATTTGCAAGTAATGGATTATAAGTACCAAGCTTCTCGATGAAGTTACCATCACGTGGTGCTCTAACATCTGCTGCTACCAATCTGTAAAAAGGTCTTTTTTTAGATCCTCCTCTTGCAAATCTTATTCTAGTTGCCATAATAAATATCTTTGTCTATGTTCGTGGACGGGTAAATATATTTGTAATCTCCTAACTTGCAAGCAAAAACTTAACAAACCTTGATTAGCCCCCAATGCCGAAGAAAAATCCTTATTTAACCAAATATCTTTTTGAGAAAGTAAATAAGGATCAAATGTTTCATGGTATTCAACCGCGCGAGGACCAAAAACAGCTAGCTGGTATCATCCAGCAATTTATTGATGTGCCAGATGAAACTCAAGAAATGTTACAAGAAGGTTTATTGAGTTATAAGGAGCGTGAAGAGCGTAAGGCCAAAACAGCTGAGGAGCAGCATTTTCTGGCTGGTCATAAGACATCTACAGCATCTGAAATTAGTGATGATGAAATAGAAGAGTTTTTAGATCGCTTCAACGAGTTTGATTTTGATACAATTATGGATAATAGAGCAATTTATCGTGTCTATGTGGAGAAGCTTAAATATTATAAATATTTTCCAAATTTTAATAAGATTATTTCCAAACAAAAATATTTTAACTTAATGATTGCGCAGCTTGATAATCTTTGTACCGAGATTGTTAAAAATGAGCATGAGGCGCAATTACATGCCCAAAATATACAAATTTAAAATTGCATAAATTATGGCTGAGAATCAAATAGAAGAAAGACAAGCAGAGTTAAATTTTCTTAAAGATACTTATGGTAATATGTTACAAATTGCTACGCCTGAGCAAGTAGAAAAACATCTTGCTAATGTTAATGCTAAAGGTCAGCTGCTTGATCTAGTAGTATCGGTGATTAATTTTTGGATGGATCATGCGGATGAAGAGTTAAATGCTGAGAAGGCAGATTTAGCGCTGCAAAAATTATCCACTATTTTACAAAGTTTAAATGCTGACGAGATTGCCGCAATTATCGAGCAAATACATGAGCATGAGGTTAAGGAGAATTTACAGGAATTTTTAGTTAGAGATACTGAGCAGCTTCTGGCTTTATATCGTTCTAAAGGTGATGAAGAAACTTTGTTACGTCTTGCTTTCCTCATGAATTTTATTGATCGTGATAATTTGCTGAAATTAGTGGCGCGTTTAGATAGTCAGGATTTACTCAAGATTATTGGTAATCTAAAAATTCGTACAGTTTTTGAACGCCTCTTAGAGCGTCATGTGAAAAAAGGTCGTTTTGCAGAATTTCTTGAATTATCTCCAATTTTAAGCACCTTGATGGCTGCCATGCGTGAGCGTAGCTTAGGTCCAGAAGGCGAAGCTAAATCGGATAAAATTTTAGATAATCTACTCAGTCTAAAAATGGAAACTTCGCATTTAGATGAGTTGCTAGATCGCCTAAAAAATCATCGCATTGGCTTGCATGATTTAAATATGATGGCTGCTTTACGTCCAGGTTTGCTTTTAGATGTGGTTAGAAATTATCATGAGCTACCTTATGATCTTAGAGAATCTTTTAAAGAATATGTAGTGCCAGTGCTTGCTGATTATCCTTTGGGTAAGTTGATGATAGAAAAGGTGGCAAAATATGATCCAGCATTATTTAATATGCTTGAAAAGCTTGCTGTGGGTGACACAAAAAATGCTGAGCGTAAAGATATAGGAGAATTACTTGCTCGTCCAAATAGTGAGTTGCGCAATGCCATACAAGAGTTGGATAAAGAATTTAATAAAAATCTACCAGCAGCTGATTTACAGCAAAATAAAGCAGCTCAAATTGATGAAGCAAAAGCAGCTGATAGTAAAAAGGATAATAGTTCTAACAAAGATAATAAAGACGCTAGTGATAAAGATAAGTTTAATAATTTTCCTGAAGGTAAACGTGACATAGCAACAGAGCAAAAAGTTAAAGAGGCAGCTGATAAAGTTTTTGATAGTCTTGCTCGTGCTAATAAGCTTTCTGTAGCCATAGATGGTGCTTTAGCAGCAGAACAAGGTCTGCATCCACCAACTACTCCTGCGCAAGCTAATAAACAAACTCCAAAAAGAGAATAATGACTAATATTGTAAGATTTGCACCATCGCCAACTGGTATGTTGCATATTGGTGGTGCACGTACCGCTTTATTTAATTATTTATTTGCGCGCAGTACTAGTGGCAAATATCTACTACGTATTGAAGATACAGATAAAGCTAGATCTACTAAAGAAGCTGAGCAAGAAATCTTGGAAAGTCTTTCTTGGTTAGGGCTTAGTCCGGATGAGGAGCCACTTTATCAATCGGCAAGTGAAGAAAGGCATATTGAGGTAGCTAAGCAGCTTTTAGCAAGTGGTAAGGCTTATAAATGTTACGCTACCAAAGAAGAGTTGCAGCAATTGCGCGAAGAGGCACAAAATAATAATCAGCGTTTTAAATATGATCGTCGTTGGCGGGAGCGTGATGAGGTGGAAGCGCCACAAGATGTTGAGCCAGTAATTAGAATAAAAGCACCGCTTACTGGTGTTACAAAATTTACCGATAGGGTGCAGGGCAAAATTACTATCAAAAATGAAGAGCAGGATGATTTTATCATTTTGCGCGCAGATGGCACGCCAACCTATATGTTAGCTGTAGTTGTAGATGATCATGATATGGGGGTTACTCATATTATTCGTGGTGATGATCATTTAACTAATGCTGCTAAGCAAATTTTAATTTATGAGGCGCTAGGCTGGCAAGTGCCAGAATTTGTACATATTCCTTTAATTTATGGGGCTGATGGTAAAAAAATGTCGAAACGTCATGGCGCAACAGCAGTATCAGAATATAAGGAA
This sequence comes from uncultured Rickettsiales bacterium, assembly GCA_963991775.1. Taxonomy (GTDB): domain Bacteria; phylum Pseudomonadota; class Alphaproteobacteria; order Rickettsiales; family JABIRX01; genus CAXDRM01. Next base: position 5,083 of record CAXDRM010000081.1, read on the forward strand.
TTAGGTTATCTGCCTGAAGCTTTGCGTAATTATTTGTTACGTTTAGGTTTTGCGCATGGTGATGCTGAAATAATTTCTGATGCTCAAGCGATAGAATGGTTTAATTTAGAAGCTTTGGGTAAATCTCCAGCACGTTTTGATTTTAAAAAATTAGATAATTTAAATGCACATTATTTTCGTGAAACTCCAGATAGTGAGCTAATTGAGTATATAGATAAGCATTATGGCGGTCTTGATCCCGAAGAGCAAAGACGCATGCAGGCTTTGCTTGCTGAGCTTAAGAATAGAGCTACTAATTATGAGTCACTGGCAAGTGCTACAAAATTTTTGCGTTTAGATTTCAAAATAGAAAATCTTGAAGATAAAGCTGCCAAGCAGCTGCAAGAAAGTAACATATATGCAGAAAAAATTATTGCTCATTTGGAAAATCAGCAAGATTTCACACATCAGGCACTTTATGAATCTTGTAAGGTTTTTGCGGAAGAGGCTGAAATCAAATTCAAACAAGTCGCTGCCTTCATTCGCATAGGTTTAACAGGCTCACATATCTCGCCAAGCATTTTTGAGATTATGGAAGTGTTGGGTAAGGATGAAGTGTTGCGTAGGTTAAGAGCAGTTCTTAGTTTCAAATAAATTTTTAAACCGGTCCCTGTGGTTCGGCCACTTCGGCAGGCTCAGTGACCGAAGTGCAAGGTTGGTTGAATAAATAATATAGGAGTGTAACTCTGATTTGCTTACCTAATTAATTTGATAGTTGATGTCACATTTAAGGTTCTTTAGTGGCGCGAATGAAATGAGAGTTGTACCGAAAGGCCGTCTGAATCTGAGAGGACTATCAAATTGACTTAAATGGTAATATATACTATATAAACTTTCCACTTTCATAAAAAAATTATGTCTGAAAAAATTTTTAACGAACGTAAAACTATCGAGCAAGTTGAAGAAAGTAACGAACTTGCGCCAAAATTTGACGAGCAAGGTTTAATTACTGTAGTTACTACTGATACTAAAACAGGTGAACTTTTAATGGTAGGCTATATGAATCAAGAAGCCTTTACTAAAACTTTGGAAACTAAAGAAGCGCATTATTATAGTAGAAGTCGTGAAGTTTTGTGGCATAAAGGTGCGACTAGCGGTTTAGTCCAAAATATTGATGAAATTAGAATTGATGATGATCAAGATGCAGTGTGGTTACGTGTAACTGTCGCAGGTAGCGGCGCCTCTTGTCATGTGGGTTATCGTAGCTGTTTCTACCGTTCTATAGATACTGAAAGCAAAACTCTTAAATTTGAAGAAGCTGATAAAGTTTTTGATCCTTTAGAAGTTTATGGTGATGTACCAAATCCAACTAAATT
>CAXDRM010000082.1:0-6304 GCA_963991775.1 uncultured Rickettsiales bacterium
AAATATGATTGATTTTGCAAATCAGTCATATTTGAAAAACACTCAAAATAATCCTAAGAATTAGGAAAAGTTTTTTATAAAAGTAACCTCCCAACTAAGTAAGATTTTATCGGTGTGAGGATGTGTAGCAAAATATTTGGCTTCAAGATCTTTAAAGAAATTTTTGCCTAAATATTTGGATTTTTTATGCGTAGCTACGGCACCAATATTTTTAAGAATTTTAAAAAATTCTTGGAAAGAAGCATATTCTTTTTTAAGTGTCACAGTCTTCACAATCAGATTATTAATTTGTAACTCATCTGCGATATTTTTAATCTCAGCCACTTCAGGCAAAGGCTTAAGATATATGCCAGAATTTAAATCCTTCAATTCGTTAAAACTATTATTAGTTAAACAATTAAGTAATAAATAATCCGAAGTAACCCGCTTTGCCTCAGTTAAAGCTTTTGTAAGATCTGCCCATTGTAAAGCTAATGAGGAAATGCTCATATTAAATTCATTATCTTTAAAAGGTAAATTCTCCATATCAGCAAGCAAAGCCTTAGTGCCAGGAATTTTAGCGCATTTTTTTACCATCTCATCCGCAATATCAATTTGCGTAATCGCTAAATGTGGATAATTAATTTTTAAAAATTTAGCTAAATAACCAGTACCACAACCAATATCTAATACTGACTTAGCTTTAGTGAATTTTTTTTCACCTTGTAAAAATAGCTCAGCCGCAACCTCTTTTTGAATAGAGGCAAATTGATCGTAAAGCTCAGCCTGCTTAGAAAAATTTGTAGCAATATGTTGTTTATCTTGCGTAGAACTCATTTACTAATTTATTAAAAAGTTTTTTGTCATGTAAAAAAGGTACATGCCCCGCTTCTTTAAAATACACGATATTCTCTGTTTTGAAAAGAGTTTGATAATATTCAGCTTCGCTAGCTGGAATTATAGCATCTTGATTACCATGTATGATTAGCAGCTCACCAGTGAAACTAGCATAAAGCTGCGCATTAAAATCATAAAGATAAGCGAGCCATTTATTTAATTTATTTAGATCATAAGAGGTTTTTGTGTGAAGCTCTCTGGCAATATGGCGATAATTTTTATCACCAAAATAAAGCAATTTAGTAAATTTTTTTAGAAATTCTTGCGGTGCAGTAGCAAATTCTTGCGTTACTTGCTTACTACTATCTTTTAAATGAAAAGGAGTAGCAATAAGTATTAATTTTTTTATGTGATATTTTTTAGCCAGTTCAAGCGCAACACAACCACCAAGTGACCAACCAATTAGCATGTCATAATCCTGATCTAAAACTAAATCTTTCAGCTCTTTATTTAAATAATTATAAGCGTTGCTTGGTAAATCAAGAGATTTACTAATTAAGCTACTATCTTGCGCAAAACCTGTAACTGTAAGAATTTTGGTCATTTTTAAAGAGATTCTTTAGTAATATGAAGCTGTTTAATACTAAAGATTGTGGATGAATGACTAGGAGAAGAGTATGGCGAGGAGCAGATAGTACAAATAGTACTTGAGCACCGCAGCCATGCTTTCGACGACGCTATGTTAGATTTTGCAATAAAGTATTTGTTGTAAAATCTAATCATTCGCCGCAAGATTTAGTATTAAACAGTTTCATCATACTCTTCAAAACTGGCAGCTAATGCAGCCAAACGCGCAATCAGCTGGTAACTATCTAACTTATTTTTAAACTCACTCAAATCATCTGCTGCCTTAAAAATTGCACCGCTAGAATTTAAATTGGTAAAAGCATCTTTTTCCTGATTAATCCGCAAAATACTGCCTAAAGGATTATTATTAATTAGATAAACAAAAATCTCAGCAGGGCTATTTTGATATTGATCAATAGTGGCAATACCTTCTTGAATTAAGATCTCTGCAGTGGCAACATTGCTTTTAATTTTATGCATTTTATTGCGATGCTTCTTATTTAAAGAAAATACTTCTTCTGCATCTTTAACATGCATAATACCCATGCCGTAAGTGCCATTATTAGCTTTTATATAAACATAAGGTTCGGCTTTGATATTATGCTCTTGATATTTGCTTCTAAGTCGCGATAAGGTTTTCTCAGCCTCAATAGCGATACATTCTAGACCTTTTCTCTCTTTAAAATTTACTTTTTTACAAAAACCTAATTCAGTAGAAATTAAAAATTCTGCGAGCCCAAATTCTTTGGCAAATTGGCTAGCTAATTTATTATAGCTGCTAAAATGTTGGTATTTTCTGCGGCGATACCAACCCATACCTAAAGGTGGTATAACTGGTTGCGCTAGATTTTCAAAAAGAGCAGGGCGACCAGAAGTTAGATCATTATTCACAATTACTAAATCTGCAGTAAAATTTTGTTCGGCAATATGTAATTTGTCAGATTTTTTACTTAGCGGATAAATAGTTAATGCTTGTTCATTACTATCAGTTAAATCTAATGCTTGGTTAAAATCTTCAGCAAAGCTAGCGCAAAGCACTTCGTAACCGGCAGAGTTAATAATCTTTTTAAGTGCATTAACATTACTTAAATAAAAGCTGTTTCTGGTATGAAATTCGGTAACTAAAATAATTTTTTGCGCAGCAGCATCTAGTTTTTTAAGATATTTGCTAACTTCTTCACTAGCTTTATCTTGCGCGGCTCTGCTTAAATTATTGAAGCCCGCTGGAAAAATATTAGTATCTACCGGAGCAATTTTTTCGCCAGAATTTCTGATATCAACCGAGCTGTAAAAAAGTGGAGCTCTTAATTGCTCTTTAGCTTGAAACCAATCAGCAATATCAGATTTTTTTGCTTGGATTATTTTATCTAATTGAGAACTAATCATAAAACCAAGATGGAGCTTGTTTTTTTAGTGAGTTTTTTTATATTGACCGGGCAGGTCTCTATAAGATGTGCAGCATAATCTTGAGCTCGCTAAAGGCAAGCGATAAAATTTAATTTTTTATATGACAGATTTACTCGAAAAAATGGCAACCACCACTTCAGAAAATAGCTATGATGCTAGTGACATAGAAGTATTAGAAGGTTTGGAACCGGTGCGTAAAAGACCGGGTATGTATATTGGTGGCACAGATATTAACGCATTACACCATCTTGTAGCTGAAGTATTTGATAATGCTATGGATGAGGTAGTAGCCGGTTATGCTAAACATATTACAGTCGAATTTTCTGCTGCTAATGAAATTACCATCGCAGATAATGGTCGTGGTATTCCGATTGATGAGCATAAAAAATATCCAGGCAAATCAGCTTTAGAAGTAATTTTAACTACACTTCATTCTGGTGGTAAATTTAGTAATAAAGCATATCAAACTTCAGGTGGTTTACATGGTGTGGGTATTTCTGTAGTAAATGCTCTATCAGAAAGTCTTATTGTTGAAGTTAGCAGAGAAGGTAAGGTTTATCAGCAACATTACTCACGTGGTAAGGTTGTGGATGCATTACAAGAAGTTGGTACTAGTAGAAGCAAATCTGGTACTAAAATTACTTTTAAACCAGATCCACAAATTTTTGGTGAGCCAGCAAATTTCAATCCAGAAAAACTTTATAAATTTGTTAAATCAAAAGCCTATCTTTTTAAAGGAGTTAAGGTGTTTTGGTCAGCCTACCAAGAATTTGATAATGTGCCGCAAAAGCAGGAAATTTGCTTTCCAGAAGGTATAAAAAACTTGCTTGAAGATTTATGTGCAGGGCAAGAATTACTAGTTGAGGATAAATTTTTTGGTAGTGAAGATTTTAAAAATCAGCCAGGCAAAGTAGAATGGTGTGTTGCTTGGCCGAGCTATTCTGCTGGTGAAATTAAAAGCTTTTGTAATACGGTGCGTACACCTCTTGGTGGTACTCATGAATCAGCAATTCGTAGTGCCTTATTAAAAGCAGTGCAAAATTATGCAGCCTTGCATAATAAGAAAAATATCAATGTGACAGGTGAAGATATTTTTAGCGGGTCGATAATTATCATTTCGCTTTTTACAGCTGAGCCATTATTTCAGGGGCAGACTAAAGAAAAGCTAGTGTCGCGTGATGTAATTAAACCAGTCGAAGAAGTAATTCGTGATCAGTTCGAAAATTTCTTATCACAAAATATTAAGCAAGCTAATCAGCTTTTAGATTATTTTATTCAAAAAGCGGCAGAAAGATTGAGTCGTAAAAAACTTACGGAAGTTAATCGTAAATCAATCCTTACCAAATTAAGATTACCAGGAAAATTAACTGATTGTTTAAATGATAATCAAGCTGGTACAGAGATTTTTCTAGTTGAGGGTGATTCAGCGGGTGGTTCTGCGAAACAGGCGCGTGATCGTCAAACTCAGGCAGTATTACCGCTTAAAGGTAAGATCTTAAATGTTGCAAGTAGCTCACGTGAGAAAATCATCGCTAATCAAGAGGTAAGTGATTTAAATATTGCTTTAGGTTGTGGCATGGGTAGTAGCTATGATGCTGAGAAATTGCGTTATGAGAAAGTTATTATCATGACTGATGCAGATGTTGATGGTGCGCATATTGCTTCTTTATTAATGACTTATTTTTATCAAGAAATGCCAGATTTAGTCAAAGCTGGACATCTTTATTTAGCTGTGCCGCCATTATATCGTGTTACTGCTGGTAAAGTTACTTATTATGCTAATGATGATCGCGAGCGTGATGCGCTTATCGAAAAATTAAGTGTTAAATTTAAAAATATCGAATTAGGTCGTTTTAAGGGGTTAGGTGAGATGACGCCGGCTCAGCTTAAAGAGACTACAATGGATCCAAATACGCGCATGCTTTACCGTATCGTACTTGATGAGGATAATGCTCTTGATGCAAGAGAAAAAGTAAATTCATTAATGGGTAAAAAGCCTGAATTACGTTTTCAATTTATTCAGCATGAGAGTGCTAAGGCGGAGAATCTACAAGAGCTAAATATATAAATTTACAAAATAGCGGCATAAAATTACTCGACCGTAACTACGGTTATGCTCTCGTAATTTCATTTGTTCTTTTATTCAATTTATCCAAGCTGCAAAACTATAAATAAAGATGTAGATGTTAAACATAAATAATAAATTGTGCCAACTTATAGTTGCATTTAAATATATTATATTTAACTTGAAGTTGCATAGCTTATAGGGGCTATATCGGAAACTTTAAAGTAATATAGTGTTATGAAAAGAAAATCAGCATTTAGTATCGTCGAATTAGCAATTGTAATTATTATTATTGGTTTATTAGCTGGAGGAATAACAGCAGGTACTAAACTAATTAGGCAGTCTAAGGTTAAAACTGCGCAAAAATTCACTAAATCTTCACCAGTATGGGAAATTTACAATGATCAGCTAGAGCAAAGTGTGGTTGCTTGGTTTGATGCTTTGGATGAAGATAGCATTACCTATGATGCAGATACTAAATTAGTTAGTGCTTGGAAAAGTAAAGTTAGCCCGGCAGTTGATTCTGCAGAAGGTGAGCATTCTGCAACACAAACTACAGAAGTGAACCAGCCTTTATATGTTAGAGATGGTATGAAAGATTTTCCAGCAATCAGATTTGCTAATGATACCTCTGCAGAAGAAGATTACTTAGATGCTAAAGTTCCTTTAGCTGCAAGTGACACTACTATTTCAGTAGCGATTGCTTATACTGCATATGATAAAGCCGGTGCTGATCCAGATAATACTAGCACAGCTGGTACGCCAGGTGGTACTTTATGGTTCCAAGGTTCTTCATCTGCTACTGCGGCAAATTCTTATGATGTGCAAGCTGATGCAACTAATGACATTCAAATTAGTGATGCTTCTTCAGCTTCTGGTGATTTTGCTATCAATAAATTAACTACAGCAGTAATTATTGTTAATGGTACAGCAGTTAGTATTTACAGAGATTTTGGAGATGAGCAAACTACTACCAAAACTTCAGCTGCAAGTCTAGCTCGTACAGTTTCTTATGTTGGTACTAATGCTGCTACTTCAGGTGATTTCTTTCATGGTGATATTGCCGAGATTATCGTATTTGATAAGGCTTTGAATTCGGAGGAGGCTATATTAGTCCGTGATTACATGGCCACCAAATACCGTGTAAACTAATTCTTCCTATTTTTGGCTATTTCTGAAACAAATTTAGCTTTGCTAAATTATGTTTCAGCAGAGTAACGAAATTATCTTTTTATCTTGCGGTTACGTATTATCTATACGCGCCCTTATCCAAAAAGATAAGTTTCGTTAAAATAGCCTAAAACTAGAAAGAATTAGATTTCCAGTTCCTAACATCTAGCTTCACACTAGCCCATTCGTAAGCTCAATTTGCAAAATCATAGATTTTAC
>CAXDRM010000083.1:0-6102 GCA_963991775.1 uncultured Rickettsiales bacterium
AAGAAGCATCAGCAGATTTTTGACTTATACTCTTTGAAGCCAAATTTTAAGTGATGGAGACATTGCAAACTAAATCTCCTAGTCCTTCATCCACGATCTTTTAGTTTTCAATCACTCCATACTTCCTGACGGATCTTTTGAGTGATTTTTACTTTTTGTAGATGTTGAGTAGCGGAATATTAGTCACTGAGAATTTATTAATTCCTGATAGATATTTTACAGAAATTTTTGCTTTATTAGCAAGTCGAGTAGCGCAGTGCAGCTTTTGTTTCCAAACCTTAATTTCTGTGATGATTTTTACCTTTTATAGATGTCGAGTAGCGGAACGTAGTAAACTACGTGAGCACACGCAGATCATCTAATAAAAGGTAGCTTTGCCGCATATAAAATGTGCAGACATTTTATAGTGCGAAAAGCACTCAGAAATTAAGGTTTGGAACAGCCAAGATTTATGGCTTCATTAATAGCCTTCTCACGCAATTGCTGCGCCACGGTCGAAATATCATTAATTAATAAGTCAAAGCCTGCACAGGCTTCGGCTTTTTGTTCTAAAACTCCAAGTACGATAGATAATTTAAATAAGGAATCATTGCGACGTGAATTTTCTTTAAAATCACGGTAAGAGATCAAATAATTTTTGGAAGCTGCTTTATAATCTTTAGCTTTATAGGCAATCTCACCTAACCAAAAATATGCTTCTCCTAATTTGCCATCTTCAGGATATTTATCGATAAATAATTCAAAAGAGCGCCGTGCTTTATCATAATCGCCAGCACGCAACATTTCATAACCATATTTGAACTCTTCGACATTTTCTATTTTATGCGACTCGGTAAATTGATCCTCTGCTGGAGCAATTTCATTAATTTTCGTTCTTAATTGCGCTTGAATAATATCGAGATTTTTGATTTGCTGACGTAATTCAGCATTTTCTTGCAATAAATCATTTATCTTAGTTTCTAGCTTGAGCATACGATATTCAAGCTCTTCATTGCTAGATTGCCTATTTTCTTTAACAACAGGAACTAAAGCAGCTTTGGTGGCTGCCTCGGCCTGAGAAAATATTACCAAGAAAAATAAAAGTAGTGAACGCACTATTTAACTTTCAGCTCAGCTCTACGATTTTTCGCATAAGCTTTTTCACTTGCACCAACTGCTGCTGGTTTTTCTTCACCATAGCTTACAGTTTTAAGACGTTTTGCACTAACACCATTTTGGCTTAAGAATTTTTTAACTGTGTAAGCTCTTCTTTCGCCTAATGCTAGATTATATTCTCTAGTACCTCTTTCATCACAATGACCTTCAATTACTAGATCTTTTGAGCTATTGCCACGTCTATTTAACCATGCTGCAGTTTGTAATAAATCTTGTTTTGCATCATATGAAAGACTAGAACTGTCAAAGGCGAAATTTACTTTATCAGCAAGCTTTGCTCTAACTGATTTTTTAGCAACTTGTTTAGTTTGATCAGCAGAATTTGTTACAACATTTTCAGAAGTTTGTGGATTACAAGCAGCTAAAGCTAATAAAATAAGATATTTTTTCATTTTTGACCTTTTTTTAATGATGAAATTTCACGCTAAATCTGTTATCATATTTAAAATTAAGAGTAAACACAGAAAACGGATTTTTTGCATTTATGATTTCGAAAGAACTCGCAGCTACACTACATAATATTCTATTCATTGATGATAGTAGAACTTTATCTATAAGTGACCAAGAGAGCTCTGAGTTTAATTTAAAAATTAATAATTTTATTAGCCAAAAACAAGTACAAGAATTTTTGGATTGTACAGCACGCTATTTTCCCGCCAATTCTTCAGTAAAATTCTCAACATATCAAAATGAATCAGGCACACAATTCTTACAAATTACAGGTTTAACTGACCAACCGCAATATGCTACAGCCTTACGCAAAAGCCGTGATGCTTATTTAAAACTATGCCAAGATAAATGGTTAGCTCAAAAGAATCTTCCGGTTAGCAAGAAAGATTTAAGTAAAGATGACACATTATTCCCTGCTATATTACTAAGTGAGAGACAACAAAAAGGTAAAAAAACTCTTAATTTAAAAAATCTACATCACCGTACTCAAAAAAGTATATTTAAAACTGAATCACGCTCTTATGCTGCATATTTAAGTAATTACGATAAATTACCGCAAATCAGAAATTACCAAAGTTGGGATAAAGATTATGTCTCAAGAATCAAAAGCAATATTAATGATCCCACAAAAAGCCTAGTTACCCATGTTACAGCGCTAATTTTACTACCCATAATTTACATCGTCAGATTTCCGCTAGATTTCTCACGCAAAATATATAACAAAATTTTTAATAAAAACGAAACTCTAACCAGGAAAAAACGTCATTATGAAATTAACATCCCGCTTGGTATTGATCCTGAGCTTTATCTTGATGTACTAAAGCGCAAAAAAGATAATCTCCAAGAAAAATTAGTTACAAATAGCTCTAAATCTGCCTTCAATGATTTTTTTGTCAAAGGTATCAAACTTAAAGAAATTGACCGCCAGAATGCCTTTGAAAAAGTATCACAAAAATATCAACTTAATTTTGAACAGCAAAAATATCTCAAAGAACTACAAAATATTACCGAATTACATCATAAAATTAACCCGGTCGACCAAAACAAAATTGCACATAAAATCTCAGATTTATATGCGCGTTTACTTAAAAAAAATGAACAATTTAATCAGCTTAATCTTGGACCAGAAGCACAAGATTTAATACTTAATGTGGTCAAATTAAATTTGGTTGCTACCAATAAAATTGCCTTAATAGCTAAAGATCATATTCCGTCTTTTAGAGCACAATCTTACTATCGTACCTTCTATAGTAAGGCGATAATTTTTCCAGTAAATTTACTACATGCAAATCAAACAAAATTACTTAACACTCTAAGTCATGAAATGGCGCATGCTTATAATTTTAACGGTAATTTAGGTGAAGAATTACTTGCTGAAAAAGATAATGCTTTGCAGGAGATCAACCAATATTTACAAAAACGTAACTTGAATTTTTCTACCAACTTAGCAGATAATCACTATCATGGTGAGTTTGATGGTTGGTTTGCTACTTTTATTGGTAACTTCACTAACCTTACTGAAAATGATAATTTTGTGACAGATTTTGCTGATCCACAACAATTTCGTGCCACTAAAGATTTTTTAGGTAAAGTAAATCAAGATCTTAAATATATGATTGCCAAAACCGAACCGCAAAGAGAAAGATGAGCTATAGTAATCTCAGAGAATTTTTAGACATTCTTGAAAAACGCAAATTACTTAAAAGAATTAGCGAACCGGTCTCTAGTGAATTAGAGATCACCGAAATACATCGTCGTGTGCTAGAAAGTGGTGGCCCTGCGCTACTTTTTGAAAATATTATTCATCAAGGAAAAAAATCTCCATATCCTGTACTTGCTAATTTATTTGGTACAGTTGAAAGAGTTGCTTTAGGCATGAGCACTACGCCTGATAAATTAGAAAAATTTGGAGAGGCTTTAGCCTTTTTGCGTCAACCTGAGCCACCTGGTGGTTTTAAAGATGCTTTTAATATGCTGCCTTTGGTTAAAAAGATTCTAAAAATGAATCCTAAAACTGTAAGTAAAGCTCCTGTACATGAGGTCATCTTAGAAGGTCATGATATTGATTTAAATAAATTACCAATTCAAAGTTGCTGGCCAGGCGAGCCAGCTCCGCTTATTACTTGGCCTTTGATTGTTACTCAAGGACCTAATCCTAAACAAGATAGCAGCGATTCTTTTAATTTAGGTATTTACCGCATGCAACAGCTTGATAAAAACAAGTTAATTATGCGTTGGTTAAAACATCGTGGCGGCGCGCAACATCATGCTAAATGGGCTAAGGCAGGTAAAAAAACTAAATTTCCAGCAGCAGCTGTGTTAGGTGCAGATCCTGGTACAATTTTAGCTGCTGTTGCACCAGTTCCTGATAATCTTTCTGAGTATAAATTTGCAGGTTTATTGCGCGAAAAACCTGTCGAATTAGTTAAATGTAAAACTGTTGATTTAAAAGTACCAGCTCAGGCTGAGATCGTCTTAGAAGGTCATGTAAGTTTAGATGAATATGCTAAGGAAGGACCTTATGGGGATCATACTGGTTATTATAATTCGGTAGAGGAATTTCCAGTATTCACAGTTACTGCCATTACCATGCGCAAAAAACCAATTTATTTAACTACCTATACTGGTCGCCCACCTGATGAACCAAGTATTTTAGGTGAGGCTTTTAATGATATTTTTAATCCGCTACTCAAGCAGCAATTTCCAGAAATTGTAGATTTTTGGTTACCGCCAGAAGCTTGCTCTTATCGTATTGCCGTGGTTTCAATCAAAAAGCTTTATGCTGGTCAGGCCAAAAGAATCATGATGGGTATTTGGAGTTATTTACGTCAGTTTCTTTATACTAAATTTATCATTGTAGTTGATGATGATATTGATATTCGCAATTGGCATGATGTAGTTTGGGCTATTTCAACACGCATGGATTTTAAACGTGATGTTACTATTTTAGAAAACACACCTATCGATTATCTTGATTTTGCCTCACCAGAAACTGGATTGGGTGCTAAAATGGGCTTTGATGCAACTAATAAAATCTATCCTGAAACCAAACGCGAATGGGGCGAAAAAATAGTAATGGATCCAAAAATTGTCGAAAAAGTAACGAAAAATTGGAGTAAGTATAAAATTGACTAGGAACCTAAATTATAGAGTGAATCTAGGTTTTCGTTAAGCAGGAGGGGATGTATTTACTCGCTCGGGAGTCCTTAAAAGTTTTATAACATCGAATCTCACTATTCATCGCTGTCCGTTTTATAAATAATAAAATGATCATTTATAAATACTCCTGATCCGCGATGGAACAGCAATATTCGATGTTATACCAATTCGCTTACATATAAATTATTATTACTATATTATCTTAAATAAAAAAGAAAGGAGTAATGAATTCATACGAAAGGGGATTACTAGCTGAAGAATATGCTGCAAAGATTATGCGTTTAAAAGGTTATCACATTATTGAGCGTAGATTTAAGAGTTATGTTGGTGAGATAGATTTGATTTGTCGTAAGAAGGATATTGTAGTTTTTGTTGAGGTTAAGCAACGTAAAAATCGCCAACAATTTTTTGAAGCAATTTCTAGGACTCAGCAAAAACGTATTATGCGTGCCGCAGCTGCTTATTTAAAATATCGTAAGCTATATAATGTGACTCAACGTTTTGATATTTTTTTTATCTCACTACCTTTTTATTACCGCCATATTAAAAATGTTTTTTGGGAGAGTTAAAATTAGGCTCAGGCCTTTAAGCATTTCTATACCGAGTTTCGTCTTTATTTATGGCTTTCAACAAAATTACCTTCCTATACCCGAGTCAGAAGCAGCATAAGGAGAACATACTGCTGCTCCAGCACCATAAATGCCTAAAGTTTGGAATAAACCTGGGGCAGAGTACTGTTCTGGATTCTCTATATTGCTAGCCATATAAGAAAAAACATTTCTAAATGCTTTTGAGGCTGCAACTACTCCGGCTAATGCAGAAAAAGTAAAATCAACAGAATCTGAAAATCCACGCTCCACTAAACTTCCTCTAGTTAAAACATTAGCAGTTACTCCAATAGCAGCCCCAGCTAAAGCCGACAAATCTTTTGCCAGATGAGCTTCAGTTAAACCATTTTGTTCATATGCTGTTTTTAAAGTTTGATAAAAAGAAGGTAACTGAGGAAAACTTAACATGTTATGCATAAATTTTTTGTTTAACTCATATAATTTGTGACAGCTATTTGTAATATTTTCAGGATTCTGTGCACCTTCAGATATTATCTCAAATAAACCTTCAAGATGTTCCTGCATATATCCAGGTATGTTGTTCAGATGGCTTTGCATACCAGTCAACACTTCTTCTGGGGTCTGATTTCTCTGTGCAGCTTGTTGTTGTCCCGCTATAGAAGGGGTATTTCTATTATCATCATTTTGTCCTGGCATTTTTCACCTCAATTATAAGTTTGCAATATTATATCAGATTTTTGGAATTATGTAAAGCAGTACAAGTAAAACT
>CAXDRM010000084.1:0-5978 GCA_963991775.1 uncultured Rickettsiales bacterium
TCGGACCACATATTCTCATTTTCCTCTAAAAAAATCTCTTACGTATGTATAGATACGCTGCGAGCTTTTTTTAGAGGAAAATAAAAATATCTGGCCCAATCTGAAAAATCTTTTAGTTTTTTTGTCTTTTGGTGCCACATTCATCGGTTGGTGAGGCGAATGCAGTAAAAAAGTACATTAGCTTTTTTGCAAGTTAAGCGGGCAGTTTTCTAAGAACGACTTCAAACAAAGTGATTAGTAAAAATCCTTTGGTATCTCAGTATTTCGGGCTATATGCTCGCAAGTGCTAGCGTAGCAATGGTTAAATAGGCCTTTTGAGTTTTAAAAGTTTTATTTATATAGCTTCACACTAGCCCATTCGTAAGCTCAATTTGTAAAATTGCAAATTTTACAAACATTCGCTAACTCAAAGGTCGTTCATTTTGAAAAAAAGCTATTGTGCTTTTTTTCTTTATTCACTCTGAAAAACACCCATAATATTGCTGTTTAAAGGATGAACTTCGAAAGGTCGTCTAAATTATTAAGACTCGAATCCTCAATATTCTGCTCAACAAATTTTTCATCGATCTTAACTTGCGCGCCGCCCATCTGATCAGCTTTATAACTTACATCTTCAAGCATTTTCTCCATGATGGTTTGTAATCTTCTTGCTCCGATATTTTCAACTTTTTTGTTAACATCTGTGGCAAGTGAGGCAATCTTCTCTAAACCATCTGCAGTAAATTCTAAGGCAACACCCTCAGTCTCAAGTAACGCACTATATTGAATAGGTAAGCTAGCCACCGGCTCTTTTAAGATGCGTAACATATCCTCATTAGTAAGAGCCTGTAACTCAACGCGAATTGGCAATCTACCCTGTAATTCTGGTAAAAGATCAGCAGGTTTAGCTAAATGAAACGCACCTGAACAAATAAATAAAATATGATCAGTTTTAACCGTACCATGCTTAGTCTGCACCGAAGTTCCTTCTAATAAAGGTAATAAATCACGCTGCACTCCTTCACGGCTTACCTCTTTACCACCACCGCCTTCGTGACGAACTACGATCTTATCGACCTCATCAATAAAAACTATGCCATCTTCTTCTACAGTTTTTAAAGCATTTTTGGTTAGAGTTTCTTCATCTGACATTGCCTCAGATTCCTCATTACAAAGAGCCTCTAAAGCATCTTTAATATTCAGCTTTTTACGAGTTTTTTTGCCAGTATTAATAGCTTTACCAATCATATCACTTAAATTGATAACACCCATAGAAGCACCGCTAGATATATCTAAAGGAGTATTTTGTGGCTTTGGCTCAGCAACATCAACTTCAATTTCTTTATCATCTAACTCGCCATTTTCTAATTTTTCACGAAAAGCATTGCGAGTTTCTTCACTGGCAGTAGGGCCAACTACAATATCTAAAATTCTTTTAATGGCACTTTCACGAGCTTGTACCTTTACTTTTTCAAGATGTTGTTCTTTTTCCATCTTCATAGAAATATCAGCTAAATCTCTGATGATCGAATCAACATCACGACCTACATAACCAACTTCAGTAAATTTAGTGGCTTCAACCTTTACAAAAGGAGCGTTAGAAAGCTTTGCTAATCTACGTGAAATCTCAGTTTTACCAACACCAGTTGGACCAACCATCAAAATATTTTTAGGCATAATCTCTTCGCGTAGCTCAGGGTCAACTTGCTTTCTACGCCAACGATTACGTAAAGCAATAGCTACTGCTTTTTTAGCATCTTGTTGACCAACAATATATTTATCTAATTCTGCGACAATTTTTTGAGGAGTATGATTTTTCATTTTTACAATTTTTCTACAATAATATTATGATTGGTGTAAACACAGATATCAGCTGCAATCTGCATAGCTTTACGTGTAATTTCTTCAGCAGATTTTTTTGTGTCAGCTAGCGCGCGAGCTGCTGAAAGTGCATAATAGCCACCTGAGCCAATCGCTACAATGCCATCTTCTGGTTCAATAACATCTCCTGTGCCGGAAAGAATTAAAGAGGTATTCTTATCAACTACGATCATCATTGCTTCTAATTTGCGTAGATATTTATCCATGCGCCAATCCTTAGCTAGCTCAACACATGCTCTGGTTAATTGTTTGGGATGCTTATCTAATTTTGCTTCTAATCTTTCGAATAAAGTGAAAGCATCTGCTGTAGCTCCAGCAAAACCACCAATGATTGAGCCATCACCAATTTTACGAATTTTTTTGGCAGATGATTTCATAATGGTTGGGCCTAAAGATACTTGGCCATCACCGGCTATAACTACTTCATCTCCTTTACGTACTGAGCATATAGTTGTGCCGTAAATTGTATTTGGTTTATGTTCGAACATAGAATTACTCCTTTAAAGTGACATTAGATTTTTAACTATAGAGACCAAAAAATACAAGGGTTAAATCTCACATATTTTGATTATTTTTTTAATTAACGGATTTTTATAATTTTGGCCTAAATATTTTTGGCAAGTTGCAACATAATGTTTTAAAGAGTTGCGCCCTTTTTCTTTAATATATTTATGAATTAAACCGATAATACGTAAGTTTCTTTGCAGTGAGAAAATTTCATATTCTAAGGCAAAATAATCTGTATCTAAATTATCAATCTGTTTAGTGAAGTAATTATAATATTGTTGCTGCTCTTCAATTGTTACATAGCGTCTCGCATCTTGTAACAGAGATACCAAATCATAGCTAGCATAGCCTAAGCTTAAATCTTGATGGTCAATAATACCGATTTGCCTATATCCAGTTTCTTTTTCAAGAAAAAATAAATTGTCTAAATGATAATCACGATGCACTAGCACAGTTTGTTCAGTATTTAGTGAGCTAAGTAACTTAGTATATAGCTTTTGAAATTCTTGATGATGTTTTGTTGCTAAACATTGTGTTTGGTATAAAGTAAAGCCATCTGAGATTTTCTCAAAATCATGTTTTGGAAAATTATAATTGGTTGTAGAGATCGAATTTAGTTTGATCAAATTATCAAGGGCTAAAGAATATAATTTTTGAGTTTTATGAGATTTTATATTGATTAATTTATTTAATTTTAGCTCACCAAAATCACTAAGTAGCAGAAAGCCATACTTTTTATTATTAGTGAAAATTTTTGGTACCGAAAAACCATTATCTAGAAAAAATTCTGTTGCTGCAATATAGCTATCAAGAGATTGATAATTTGGTGGACAATGCATTAAGATGTAAGATTTTTCTTTAGCTTTTATGCGGTAATAATTTCTAGCTGACCAATCAGGTGCAATTGCTGCGATATGGTATTCTCCTATATTTGTATTGCTTAAAAATTCGCTAATTTGCTCAGCTAGTGGTGATTTTATATTCTCTATTATTTGCATTGTTAATTTTTATGAATAGATTCAGGTGTTTTTTAGGAAGATATGTTGCGGCAATTTCGGGCCATTCAATAATAGTATAATTTTCTAGAGCTTCATCAAGAGCTAATTCGCTAATTTCTTGCGGATCTTTAAGGCGGTAAAAATCATAATGATAGATCTTATATTGATTATTCTCATAAATATTAAGTAGGTTGAAAGTAGGGCTAGATACATCCTCTGTGATACCCATTGCTTTGAGTAGAGCTTTACATAAAGTAGTTTTGCCTGCGCCTAAATCTCCTGCTAATAATAGAATCTTATATTCTTTAAATAAGGGAAGTAATCTATCAATAATTGCGCCCAGTTGATTTTCCTGTGCTACTGCTGAAAACTTCATAAATTAGTACTTTAAATTAATGAAAAACCAAATATAGTATTGCCACTCTATATGATTTTTACATTAATAAAATAAAAAACGGTTTAACATAATGAATATTCATGAATATCAAGCCAAAGAAATTCTAAAAAATTATGGTGTGCCTGTACCACAAGGTATTCCAGCTTTTACAGCAGAAGAGGCTAAAGCTGCTGCAGAAAAATTAGCAACTCCAGTTTTCGTAGTGAAAGCTCAAATCCATGCAGGTGGTAGAGGTAAAGCAGGTGGAGTTAAAGTGGTTAAAACTCTTGATGAAGTTTATGAAAATTCTAAAGAGCTTTTAGGTAAAGTTCTTGTTACGCCACAAACTGGGCCTGAAGGTAAAGAAGTTAATCGTCTTTACATTGAAGAAGGCTCAAATATTGCTAAAGAATATTATCTTTCTGCAGTGCTTGATCGTGAAACTTCAGGTATTACTTTTATTGCTTCAACAGAAGGTGGTATGGAAATCGAAGAGGTGGCTGAGACTAACCCTGAGAAAATCATTAGAGTATCAGTTGACCCAACTTTGGGTATTCAAGGTTATCACATTAGAAATCTAGGTTTTGCTCTTGGTTTTAAAGGAGAGCAACTGAAACAATTTGGTAAAATTGTACAAGCGATTTTCAAAGCATTTGTTGATACTGATGCTTCACAACTAGAAATTAACCCTTTGGTTGAAACTGCTGAAGGTAATTTAATTGTATTAGATGCAAAATTAAATTTTGATGATAATGCCTTATATCGTAATAAAGATATTGCAGAATTACGTGATGAAACTGAGGAAGACCCTCTTGAAGTTAGAGCAGGTAAAAGTGATCTTTCTTACGTAAAAATGGAAGGTAATATCGGCTGTATGGTAAATGGTGCTGGTCTAGCGATGGCAACTATGGATATCATTAAATTATATGGTGCTGCTCCAGCTAACTTTTTAGATGTTGGTGGTGGTGCTACAAAAGAAAAAGTTACAGAAGCATTTAAAATCATTCTTTCAGATGATGCGGTAGAAGGTATTTTAGTTAATATTTTTGGTGGCATTATGCGTTGTGATATTATCGCTGATGGTGTTATCGCAGCTGCCAAAGAGGTTAATATTTCTGTCCCGTTAGTAGTTCGTTTAGAAGGAACTAACGTAGAAAAAGGAAAAGAGATTTTATCAGATTCAGGTTTAAATATTATTCCTGCTGATGATCTAGATGATGCTGCGGAAAAAATCGTAGCTGCTGTTAAAAAACAAAATGTTGCTTAAATAAGAGGAAATCATGTCTGTATTAGTAAATAGTTCTACAAAAGTAATCTGCCAAGGCTTTACAGGAGCACAAGGTACTTTCCATTCAGAGCAAGCAATTGCTTATGGCACTAACATGGTTGGTGGTGTAACTCCAGGTAAAGGTGGTTCTAAACATTTAGATTTGCCCGTATTTGACACGGTTCAAGATGCTAAGAAAAAAACTGATGCAAATGCTTCAGTTATTTATGTTCCTCCACCATTTGCTGCTGATGCAATTATGGAAGCAATCGATGCTGATATTGAGCTTATTGTTTGTATCACTGAAGGTATTCCAGTACTTGATATGGTTAAAGTTAAAAAAATGCTGCAAGGTTCAAAAAGCCGTTTAATCGGACCAAACTGCCCAGGAGTTATTACACCAGGTGAATGTAAAATTGGTATTATGCCAGGTCACATTCATAAAAAAGGTAGTGTAGGTATCGTATCACGTTCAGGAACTTTAACTTATGAAGCTGTATATCAAACTTCACAATTAGGTTTTGGCCAATCAACTTGTATTGGTATTGGTGGTGATCCAGTAAATGGTACTAACTTTATTGATGCTTTAGATCTTTTCTTAAATGATGATGCCACAGAATCTATCGTAATGATCGGTGAAATCGGTGGTTCAGCAGAAGAAGAGGCAGCTGAATTCTTAAAAATTCAAGCTAAACATGGTAAGAAAAAACCTACAGTAGGTTTCATTGCAGGACGTACAGCGCCTCCAGGAAAAAGAATGGGGCATGCTGGTGCTATTGTTTCAGGTGGTAGCGGTACTGCTGAGGCAAAAATTGAAGCAATGAAAGAGGCTGGTGTGCATGTAAGCGATTCACCAGCTAAACTAGGTCATACCTTAAAGAATATCCTGTAGGATATTCTTTAAGCAAGTTTCCAGCTCGGACCACCTATTCTCACTTTTCTCTAAAAAAATCTCTTACGTACGTTAGGT
>CAXDRM010000085.1:0-5577 GCA_963991775.1 uncultured Rickettsiales bacterium
CTTGGATCAAGATTATAAATTGAAGCCGCTGTTTGTGGCACTGCTACAAAATCTTCGGTGGTACTTTCCGGTATAGTTTTTCCTAAAAATAAACCATATAAAGCAGCACTAAAAATCAAACTATAGTTTAAGATTAAGAAGTAGAACAAACCATTTTGATTAAAAATAAAAATAAACAGAGCAGCCATTAATGGGCCAATAATTGCTCCAAGACTATTAGCTTGCAACAATGTTGCGCTGGCTTTTACAAACATACCAGGCTTCAAAAAATCATTAGCTAGAGATATAAATAATGAATATAGAGTATAAGAGAAACCACCAAAGATAATTGCCAAAATTAATAATGGTAGAGTGAGTTGTGTCGTAGAACTATTGCTGGTTAAGCCAACAATAAATATGGCTGAGATAATAGTAACTAAGCAACAAATTGCTATGGCAATTCTCCGGTTAAATAAATCCGAAAATAAACCAACTGGCCACTGAAAAATTAGCGCACCCACAAAAGTTACAGCCATAAATAATGCTGCACTATGCACCGTAAAACCAGAATTCAAAATAAATAAAGCACCAAAAGCCCAAAATGCTCCAGCAGCAATACCATTAATTAAAGACCCAAATGCAGCTAAAGGAGAAGTTTGATAAAGCTTTTTAAGCGAGAAAGGCTCTGTATATATTTCTTCTGGTTGTTTAGCCTTACTTAAAATTAATGGCACTAAAGAAATTGAAGCAAAAATTGAAACTAAACCAAATAATTCAAAGCTTTTTACAAAATCAACATTAACAAAAAGCTGTCCTACAAATAACCCCAAAAAATAAATAATCATATAAATTGAAAGAATACGGCCTCGATTCTCTTTAGAAGATAAAGCATTCAACCAGCTTTCAATAACAACAAAAGCACCTGAAATACAAAAACCATAAGCTAATTTAAGTAAAATCCAAAATAGAGGGTTAATGAATAAAATGTGAAAAATTGAAATAGTAGAGATAATTGATACTAAAGCTGCAAAGGTACGAATCTGTCCAACATTCTCAATTGATTTACTGGTAAAACGTGTACCTATAATAAAACCTAGAAAGTAACAAGAGCTCATAACTCCGATAGTTAGGTCACTGTAATTTTCTAGAGCACCACGCAAATTGATCAAAGTATTTTGTAAACCATGCCCCACAGATAAAATTGCAAAGCTAATCAGTAATGAAGAGATGGATAAGACAGTAGATAACATATTCTAGATCATTAAATATGTTTGAGCTTTTAATAGTTTAATATTTAACCGTAACGTAATCACCAAGCTTAATTTGATGAGCAATATTTTTATCTTTAACAATAATCCAAGCAGATTTGCTATTAATTAAATTAGTCACGATCGCTTTACCAATTTCAATTTCTTCAATTTCAACTTCGTCATTTAAAGGATTAATGATTTGATCTTTAGCAAAAATTCTAACTTTTTGACCATGTCTTAAAGCATCTTTTTTACCAAGATTAATCCGAAAAATTATCTGCTTTTTGTGACTACGTTTTTCTAAAATATAGCCTTTACGTAATGAAGAAAAATAATTTTTAAGAGCACGTTTTTTACTACCAACAGCACTCAAAGCAGCTTTACGTACCAAATTATCATCACGTTTAACAATCTGATCAGTATTGACTTTTTTAGTGAATAACAAACCATCAACTACCGCATCTTCTTTACGCACCGCACTACCTTTTAATGGTATAACCTGTGTCACTTCTAGATTAGGTAATTTATAAATTTTTATATTACCTTCATAATTAGCAGTATAACGATGTTGCGCAGGTACTGAAGAAACTGAGCCATCTGGATTTACCCTAACAGATGAACCAGTATATTTATGCGCAAAACCTGCTGTGGCAATATTTCCTGAAACTGCATAATCCGCACTAGCAGGTCCAGAATAAGTAGCCTCTCCTTTTAATTCATTAAGGGCAATTTCTTCTGCCAAGTTTTTAAAAGCTTTACGATCTAAAAGCTCAACTAATTTAGCACTCGCAAGTGTATTTTCTACAGCTGTGGCTAAAGTTTCACCAAGATTTGCTTGCTGGGCAATTTTACTATCACCGCTCGCAAAATTTAACACCACTATTTTAGGTGGCTTTTGTACAAAAGATTTTTTATCAAAATATTCAGCTTTTAAAATTGGTTGCTTTTCGAACTCTGCAAAATTTTTGATAGTTGGCGCACATGAAGCGCAAAACAGAAATGCAACCACCAAAATATTTTTTAATAATTTAACCATCTATTTTTACTCCTAAAATATTTAATAATTTTTGCTCTGCTAATTGCTTCGTTAATTTCTCTAAAGCATTATCTATAGCAGAATTTTCATCAATCACTGAAGAACCAGAAATAATCAATTTGTTACTCGCCAATTGATTACCATAATGCTCTAATAATCTTAAGGTTAAGGTAATTTTTACTTGATAAGCACCATAGATTTTTTGCTGTTTGGTGACTGTGTTAATTTTTATCTGGGGCTGACCTTGATCATCACTTGCTAATTGTTTTACCACCACGAAATTTTGTTGATTAACTTGCTTAGCAAAAATATCTGCAAATCTTTGATCAGCTGGTTTAGCTACAATTTGAAATTTTAATTTTTGTTTATTGACTAAAGCAGCTTGGCTAAGGTCAGAAATAATTTTTTGATATGGTGCACGCAAAGAATCATTTGTGCCCAAAGTTTTTAACATAGCGAGCTTTTCTTGAGCTTCAGCTAAGGTTGGTGCTAATTGGGCAAAAATAATAAAATTTTTAGCTAAGCTAGTATTTTTATTAGCTTGATATTGTTGGGTAATTTTATTAGTTAATTGCTCTAGCTCAGTCAAGAATTGTTCGATTAATTCAGCTCGACTGACACGTACCTGTACATAAATTTTATCAGCTATTTTTTCTGTTTGTAGATTTTCAAAATTCTCAAATTTGATTTTATTAAGCTGAGTAGTAATTTTATTATCTGATCTTGTTTCATAAAGCTCTTGCTCATTAACAATATTTTGCTGCTGACGCAACTCATATTCTGCAGCAATAGTAATGGCTAATTTCTCTGCCAAAGCTTTTAAAGCTAATTTTTCTGCTTGCTCTAATGATCCTGCATAAGCAACACCATAAAGATAATTTGCGTCATTAGCTTGAGGTTTTAAATACCAATTAGGCAGTTTATCAGCATAATTTTGACTACAGCTATTCAGCAAGAAAATAAGGACTAAAAATAAGTAACGCATTATTTAAGCATTTTTTGTTTCATTAAACTATCCGCCAAGACGCAAGCTAACATTGCCTCAGCTACTGGTACTGCTCTAATTCCTACACATGGATCATGTCTTCCTTTGGTTGAAATGCTAGTCGACTGACCTTTAATATCGATAGTTTTTCTTTCTTGTAAAATAGAGCTGGTAGGCTTCACTACAAAACGTGCTACTACATCTTGCCCTGAACTAATACCACCTAAAATACCTCCAGCATTATTATTACTAAATTTTACCTGACCATCTTCTATGAAAATTTCATCAGCATTTTCTTCGCCACTTAAACCATGCGCTTCATCACCAGCACCAATCTCAACAGATTTTACTGCATTGATGCTCATTAAAGCAGAAGCTATTTTAGCATCTAATTTATCGTAAATTGGATCACCTAAACCAACAGGCACATTACTAGCTCTAACCTCAATTTTAGCACCAATTGAACTGCCTGATTTTCTGATACCAACTAAATAATCCTCTAATTGTGGCACAAGATTTTTGTCTGGACAGAAAAAAGGATTCTCTAAAATCTCAGCATCTTGCCAATTAGCATAATCAATTTGTAAATCACCCATTGCCACTAAACCAGCAGTGATTTTTATTTGCGACCCTAGAATTTTGCGCGCCACCGCGCCTGCTGCAACACGCATTGCTGTTTCACGTGCTGAAGAACGACCGCCACCACGATAATCTCTAATACCATATTTATGAAAATAAGTATAATCAGCATGACCCGGACGAAATTTATCTTTAATGTCACCATAATCTTTACTACGCTGATCCTGATTATAAATAATGAGTGAAATTGGCGTACCGGTAGTATAGCCTTCAAATACTCCGGAAAGAATTTCTACTTGATCAGCTTCATTGCGCTGCGTAGTGAATTTTGATTGTCCAGGTTTACGTAGGTCTAAAAAGGGTTGAATATCTGCTTCGCTAAGTTCAAGCATCGGAGGTACACCGTCAATAACACAGCCTATGGCCTTGCCATGACTTTCTCCCCAACTTGTATATCTAAAAACATCGCCAAATGAATTACTCGCCATTTTCTGTATTTTGTAACTTTATCTATAGACCATTGATCCTACTATAACGCTCTATTTTTTACAATTTTTATATTGGTTAAATCTAGTCGCAAATTTTTAATGTTTTGCACTATTAACGCTGGCCGGCTTGTGATACAACAGCATCTACGCTTCCTGTTCTTCCACAAGAACTAATTACTCTCGATAACCAACTTGCTTCTCTTGGTGCTGCTGTAACATCAACACCGCCATCATTTGTTTCAGAAATATTAGGTGATTCACTTAAAGTCGGTAACCGAACTTCTCCTGCTGCTGCAGCAACATCAACACCGCCATCATTTGTTTCAGAAATATTAAGCGTTTCTCTTAAAATTTGAACATCAAAATCTAACTCTACAAATTGTGCCATAAATATATCCAAATCATTCCTTGCTAATTCCGGAAAACGTACAAAAAGCTCTTCCAATTTATTGCTACTGATTAACTCTCTTAACAATACAAGTTTTTGAAAGTACGTCTCAACAAATTGAGACTTCTCATTTACGAAATTATCAAAACTCTGCAATGAATAAGCTTCAAGACTACTAGTATTATGACGCCTTGGGTGAAGCTGTCGTAATTCAGCAAAACTTATTTTCTCAACTGCAAGTTCATCAGCTGGTATAGCCACATAGGAATCTTCTTGATTAGCTTGTGCTCCAGGCAAAATTCTATTCGCTACCTGATTAATTCGTTGTGCCAAACTTTTCTCATTAGAAAGATTTTCTCTACTAGTATGATGATAATCTGCTTGTGGTATCTGACGCTGAATTAATTCTTGATGTTTATCTAATTCACTCCTAATTTTAGTTATAAAACCATTGAGGATTGCTGGAATGCCTGCATTTCGAAACTTATCATCTTTAAACAAAACATTTTTTTGTATTTTATCGGATATATCTTTTACAGCATCATGAAATGTCATAGCTTCTAGTAAGTACATATCACTTATTTTCTTGTCTTTTAATGAATGAACAAATGTTAGTTTATTTTGTAATGTCTGTATAAAGTCTGAATGTCCGTAATAAAATGTTACTTCATCAACTATTTCCTGAAAATACACTCTTTTTTGTTCGATATCTCTTGCGTTTAAAAGTTTTTCTCCTGTCTGATTTACAAATAGTTTTAAATGCGCAGGTATGGCTAGAAACTCAGGCCTTTCTACTACTTCTACTGCTGCTGCTGAAGTGTAGCGTAAACATACATAGGTAACAGGTGTTGCCAGACATAGGTAACAGTTTT
>CAXDRM010000086.1:0-5477 GCA_963991775.1 uncultured Rickettsiales bacterium
GACTCACCTCTCTGAGGAACAAAAGGGCGGGTAGATTTACAATTTTTAAATTTGAAGGGGATAGATTTTTCAATTAATTTACCATCTTGCAAAGCAGGGCTAGAAATATGAAAATGTAAATGTGGTCCTGTTGAGTAACCAGTATTTCCTGAATAGCCAATTAACTTTCCTTTAGTAATTCTCTGACCTTTTTTAACTAAAACTCCTTGAGGGCGTAAATGGGCATAGGTAGCAGTGCTACCATCTGCATGTAAGATTTTAATGAAGTTTGCCTTACCCAAGAAGTTAGAACTAACACCACTTTCAGTATGTTTTGCTGCAGTTGCAACTACTATACCAGCTCGTGCAGCATGAATGGCAGTACCAATATTCATATTGAAATCTGCTGCATATTTCATATTGCCTGAGTGAGTATCACTAGTGCCAAAGCTTTGTCCCACCAGATATTTTTTGCCTTTTGCGTAGGGTAAATGATAAGCATAATTGCTTTTGCTAGTATGATGATTACCAATTAACCATTGTGAATAAATTTGATATTCTTGATTGCTTGAGCTTGCTTGTAGCTCAACAAAAAAATTGCGTCTTTCATTACCTTCTAATTTTACCAAGAAAGGAAATTGTTCAATATTACGCAGGATAGAATTAGGTTTAAGATCTATTAGTACAGTTGTGGTATAAGGTGTTTGGTTAGAGACTTTAAGATTTACCTGAGTATTGTTGTTTTGTTCGGCTTTTAGACATATCTCACGATCACGACAATCTTTTTGACTTGCTAGAGTTGTTTGCGCTATAAAGAAGTTAATAATTATAAAAAATTTTATGAAAGACATAACAAGATATTTTCGCCTATTTTTAGTTTTTTTTGCTCTAACTTTCAACGCCAATTGTATAGCTGAAGAGACTCAGGGGCAAGATAAGATAGCTGCAGAAAATATAGAGCAGATTTGTTTAGCCCAGGGTGGTGAATATAAAATATTTAACAATGGTTGTGCAGGTTATTGTGATGCACGTGAAGCAATAGGTGCAATTTTTTGTACTCAAGCTTTAAAAAAATCTTGTGAATGTGGAGAGGGTAAATGTTTTGAACGTGAGACAAATACTTGTAGATATATACAAAAATAATTATCTATCTAAAATTTTATTTTCCTCCTTCTGCTTGTGCTGCTGTTAAAGTTTCTTGAATATTAACAAAAGCAGCTTGATCAATTAATGGTCCATAGCCAAAATTATTGCTTGTTTTTTCATATGGTGCAGCAACATGTTTAGATTCTTTAATAAAATCTGCATATTTTTTCTGAAGTAAGGTCATAAATTATTTTATAGAATAGCTTTCATGTTTTTCCTTATCTCTCTTTTGTTTTTCGATTAATGATTTGATGGTATGCTCTCCTGGTGGCTGAGTGTCTTTTAAACCACCACTTAAATCTATATTTTTATCATAGCTTAGTGCGCAAACATAATAAGTAGCGGGTAAATCTAATCTAAAATGTTGATTAGGTACTGCATATTTTTCGCATACATAAAAGAATCTTTGTAGATTTGTAGGAATTACTTCAGCAAGGATAAAATCAAATTCTTTCATTTTTGTAAAAGTTTCCTTGTAAAGTGTCTTACTAATAGCAGTCCCTTGCACGTCTTTTTTTACTACTACCCCACCTATTTCTGCATAGCGCATATTTTGTGTGTTTGTTAGAGTAGGAAACATTGCTGCAATACTCATTTCACAATTTTTTTCAGTTTGTAATTTTGCCTGTGAGCCTGGTTCATGTATGATAAATCTTCTACCTGCGACTACATTATCTTTATCATCAGTAATAATGATAAATTGATTATCAGCTAGAGCATCAAATCTAGTAGCCTGATGATCTTGGTAGTAAGCTAGGTCCATTTCATCAAAAACTTCTTTTCTTAATTTGTAGTAATTTTGTAGCACAGGATTACCTGGTTGATATTTAAGATAATGAATTTGGTATTTACTTATATCAACTTTATCTTTTTGCGTTGAAAAGGTTTTTTCTTGCGCTAGCAAATGTTGTATTCCTGGTTTGTTTCCTAGAAGATATGCAGCTCTTGGAAATTGTTGTGTATATAGTTTTAATGATGCCTGTGCTGCTTGTTGCGACAACCTACGCATAATTTTACCCCTTTAGTTTTGGAATACTATATCACAAAAATGGCAGTGATGCAAATAACGTAATTTAGCTCAGTAGAAACTTACTAATTTTTTGTTTGGTTGAGATAAAATTTTGATAAAATTTTGGTGACATGATTTTATCAATTTTAGGTACAGAGGCAAAAAGTTTTTTTAACTCTGGCTTAAAGCCAAGTTCATTTAAAGCTTTTAAAGTTAGAAAGTGACTTTGGGTAATACCAGTACCACCAAGACCGCTCAAGATCACCGCATTATCTGCAATTTTATTAATTCTGGCATTATTGCAAGCATTGATACTACGCACGCAACTTTTACTTAAGACGAAGCCAAAAAAATCATCTCCAAAAATCTCTTCGCTTAAATTTATTAATTCTAAAAAACTGCTACTAGAATATTTTTTGCTATTTAAATGACCGCCATATGTGGCTCTGATTAAGAGGTAATCATCTAATTCAGCAATTTTACTCCAATGGGCACCTTGGAAGCTAGTTGTGACAAAATCAATTTTTTTGAAAATTAAAATCGCTGAACAGCCAGTAGCTGGAATTAGACTTTCAGTTGCTCTAAAAGGTGGAGTCTTACTCAGCAGATATTTTAATTTGTTGCTCTTTGCTGGTAAGGCATATTGTACTTTTGTATTATAGCCTGGTGCAAAAACTAAAGCATCTACAGCTTCAATATAATTAGTATTATTAAAATGGTTAAAATACTTAACGCCAATAATTTGCGCTTTATTATTGCTAAAATCTAGATAGATTTCTTTTAGTGAGAAATTTTCTAACCAATTATGTCCAGCTAAATTTACTAAATTACGATAGGTCAGATAATTATCAAAGCGATATGAAAAATCTTGTAGATGATTAAAGGCTAAAAGATTGTTGCTATGCGGATAAAGTTTTTTGCTACTTTTGCTATCAACAGCTCTAATTTTAATGCCTAATTTATCCAGCTTATGACTATTTTTAAAATAGGCATGATCTTGTCCAGTTTTAACTAAAGTTAGGGCAGGAAATTTAGTATTATTAGTGCTGATTAAGGGTAGCTTTAAACTATCATGTAAAAATTTAGCTAATTTTTCTGCATAAAGTGCTGCTAATTTCGGTTGTTGCCAACTGGTTGAAATATGTAAGATGTTTTTAAGCCAATAATATTCATTAAGCAGACAAATTTTTAAAAAGCGTGTCATTAAAAAAATATTTTTAGGAATTTTAATTAAAATTTTGCCTAAATTACTATGTTCTAAAATAAATGATTTTTTGCGTAAGCTGCGTAATTTAACTAGCAAATTTTTTAGCATGATATTGTGACCAGCCTGCCCAGAAATTGAGTGGTAAGGGCTAGCTAAGCTGATATGATGTTGCGCAGCTGCATAATGACGAGCAGCATTTTTACGCGCAAAATTAATAAAGCTAATTTTTAATTTAGAATTTGCAAGTAAGGTTAGATAAACGCTTGCTTGTTCTGCTACAAGACCACCAGCGCAAAATATATGTTTCTTATTTTTACTCTGCTTGGCTGTTTTTAATTGTTTGCTAATATAATCTGGAAGATCATTAACATTTTTAATAAAACAAATTTGTTTTTTATCTGTTAGTTTTTTATCAGTATCATAACCTAATTCTGCTAACCAAGGATGTTTAGCAATAAATTTAGCAAAAATTTTTTGAATCTCAGCATCAGGGCTTTTATAAAAATTATGCTCTAAATTTTTAGCGTGATGCAGTAGGGCAGGTGCTAGGCTTGGTTTGTTATTAGCAAGCTGTGCAAATTTGCTACTTAATTTATCATTATCAAGATTAATATTAAAAATTTGTTTTAATCTTTTTTGCTCAGCATTACGCGCCGCTAAAACTAGCTGTTCATCTGTGATTCTTTTTTTAGTCATCTTTTAACATAATAAAAGAAATATGCCGACCCATATCAGCTTCACCCTTATGAGTTGCACGACGATATGAGAAACAATTTTCACTATCTTGGTAAGTATCAGTTTTACTAACTGAAATTTCGCCAACATTATTTTGTTCGAGCACAGATTTTACATATTGTTTTAAAGAAAATTGATATTTGCCTTGAGCATTTTCTTGAAAGAATTTGTGATTGTTAGGATTTTTAGCCAGAAATTTCTCTCTTAATTCTGGTCCTACTTCATAGGATTCTTGGTTAATGGCAGGCATGATTGCTGCTTTAAAATTTTTACATTGGCCACCATGTTCTGCTAATTTTACTAAAGTATTTTCAACTATGCCTGAAAGCGCTCCTTGCCAGCCTGAATGAATTGCAGCAATATAATTTATGTCAGCTGCATAAATTAAGATCGGCACACAATCAGCTGTAAGGCTACATATAGCTATATCTTTAATTTTAGTAATAAGCGCATCTCCTGCACATAATTTTTGTTTAAATTGTTTGGGGTCCGTAATTTCGACACAAATATCAGAATGGATTTGTTTTAAGGTAATAATTTTCTCTTTAGGGATATTTAAATAATTGGCAGCAATTTGGTAATTTTTTGTGATATTTTCTTGAGAATCTTGTGAGCCAAAGCCAAAATTAAGTGAGTCATAATAGCCGGTGCTAACTCCATCCAAGCGCGTAAAAAAACCATGCTTAATTTGTGCTAGATTTTTTAGTAACGGGCTTTCAATTAATTGGGGCATAAATCTTGATAATAAATTTTAAGATTGCCCAAATTACATTGATTCAAATTATCAGACAAGATTATTATAATGTCATTAACGACTTATTGCATCTTATGCAATAGAGTATAGCTGTAGTCAGTGATTTTTTTATCTATAAGTTTTTGTAGTTGAAGCAACGTAATTAGTTGTATGTCTTATCATGATACACCCCTTTATTTTTGTGATTAATGATTCCTTATTGTTGCATAAAAAAGAGATCTAGCAAATTTTCTGAGCTAGATTAGCATGAATAGCTATTTGCATTAAGTTCAAAACTATGTTATTATATCCGCTAATTATTAATTTTTTTTGAGGTAAATATGATAGATATAGATGAGCAAATAGAGCATCTAATGCAAATATATATAATATCTCTTCTTTCTGGACGAGATGCAATATTAGATCCTGATAATCTCAGGAAGCTAGGTAAAGATTTTGCCGCCGAACCAGATGCTTTTGAGGGATATCTTAAGGCCTTACGAGATCCACAATTAAAGCGTTTTGATATAGCCTTTAACCAAGTGAATGATTGGCAAGCAACGCGAGTTATTAGAGAGTTAGTAGCAAATAAGGAATTTAAAGGTGGAGTGGCAATTTATACTGCTCCCCATTAAGGAATTGAATTGTTAAGAGACAATTTGATGATA
>CAXDRM010000087.1:0-5460 GCA_963991775.1 uncultured Rickettsiales bacterium
GCAAATAAATATAAAGTTGTTTCCCAATCAGCAATTTTATTTCTACCCGATTTAAAGAAAATGTCAGCAATCCACAAACGAAGTACTAACAAAGATAGTTGGTCAATCCAGCCAGTAAGCTTACCGACTGGATATTTTGCAACTAGATTATTGTAAAATGAAACTAGCATGGCAATTAAGCATTAGGTTTAGTAGAGCCACCAACTAATTTTTTGCATAGACCTTTTGGTACTAATAGCCATTCACCTTTATCTGCATCAACTTTAGCTTGTCCAGCACATGAATGAGTTCCAGCTGCATTAGCACAGTCATTTTTACCAGCTTTAGCAACGCCGTAACATTTTTCTTTTTTACCAGCTGCTTCAGCTGCGTTAAAAGCTTGAGTTGAAAGAGCAACTACAGCAGCAGCTGCTAGGGTTATAGTTTTTTTATTCATAATTAACCTTCTAAAAAATTATTATGAAATCAACATATATATATAATTATGGGCGATGTATAGTTTTTTATGGGTAATTACAAATTTTTAATCAGAGATTAACAAATTGAATATCGCTTTTTTCCGCAAAAAGGTCAGGATTATTAGTGGTAAAAAAGCACTGCAAACCTAATTCGCGTAGATTATCTAATAAAAAATTAAAATTAGTAAAGTCTAAATGGCTAGAAATTTCATCAAGTAATAATAGAGGAGGGCGGTTATAATAGGCTTTTAATAAGCGAGCTTCCGCTATAATTATAGAAATTAATAAAGATTTTTGTTCACCTGTTGAACATAATTTTGCTGGCATGTTTTTTTGATCGTAAATTGCTAGCAAATCACTTTTATGCACTCCAATAATAGTTTGCTTTTTTTGAGCATCAATAGAGCGGGATTCTTTAAGTTTGGTTTTAGCAAGTTCTTCAATAGTTTTTGCGGCCTCGCCAGCTAAATATGCTTGTTCAAATTCGCCTTCAATATTTAAAATAGCACGTGGATATTGGCGCGCATTCTCAGCAAGCTCAGCATTAAGATATTGCAAGGCTTTAACGCGACTATCAGCAATGCTGCTTAACAGATCAGCAATTTGTGCTTCAGTGATATCTAGCCAGCTAGTTTGAAAGTTATCTTGTTGTAATATTTTGCTGCGTTCTCTTAAGTAATGTTCATAACGTTTTAGATTTTGCAGATGCTCAGGAAAAATATTAAAAACAATGCGATCAAAAAATTTGCGTCGCTCTTTTTTTTCTCCAACAAATAAATTATCCATTAAAGGAGTAAGCCAAACCACATTACAAAATTTGCTGAGCTCTTGTTGTTTTGTAATCTTTTCATCATTAATGCTGATATTTCTTTTGCTATGCTCTGTAGTTTTAAAAGTAGCAAATTTATAATTAAGTTGTTCTTGCTGAAAATCTAGACTGACATGCCAGCCAGAATTTTTTTGTGCCAGATCATATTTAAGTAATTGCTCAATATCAGCATTTCTCAAGCCTTTGCCTGCTGCTACTAAAGAGATTGCTTCAAGGATATTAGTTTTGCCAATACCGTTAGAGCCAATAAGGGCAACAAGTTTTTTATCAAAGCTAAGCTGAAAATTAGCAAAGTTACGGAAGTTAATAAGCTTTAGCCCAGCTAAATTAATTGAATGATCGTGAGTGCTTGATTCAGCTAACAAGGTCTAAGTTATTTTAGATGCGCATTGGCATGATTACAAATAATGCAGAACTATCTGAATTATCTTGAACCAAAGTTGGAGAAGAGCTGTCAGCAAAGTGGAATTCTGCTGTATCACCTTCTAAAACATTAGTTAATTCTAGAAGATATTTAGAGTTAAAGCCTGTTTCAACTTTAGCAGCACTATAATCAACAGTTACTTCTTCTTGAGCGAAGCCAATATCGATATTGTCTGCAGATAATACTAATTTATTATCTCCTAAAGTTAATTTAACAGCACGTCCTTTATCAGAAGAGATAGTTGAGACACGATCAATAGCTGTTTTTAACGGAGTAACTTTAGTTTTTAATACATTATTATTATTAGTTGGAATAACTCTTTCATAATCAGGGAAATTACCATCAATTAATTTTGATACAATAATTGATCCAGCAATCTCAACTTGAATTTTTGTAGCGGAAATAGAAAGTTTTACTTTTTCTACATTTTCTGCTTCATCAAGAACTTTTTTAATTTCATGGATTGCTTTGCGTGGAATAATTATTTTAGGTATATCTTTGCCACCTTCAGGTAATGGTACATCAATTCTTGCTAGACGGTGCCCATCAGTTGCTACTGCCCGCAATACGTTATTACCATTTTGTGTAGCATCATGTAAAAAGATACCATTTAAATAGTATCTAGTTTCTTCAGTTGAGATTGCAAATTTAGATTTATCAAAAAGTTTAATTAAATCGCCACGTGCAATTTCAAAACTATGGGTAATATCACCAGCCTCAATAATTGGAAAATCATTGGCAGGAATTACAGGGAGTGAAAAATTACAATTGCCAGCAGTAATCTTTAGGCTGCTTTCATTATCACCTGCATAATTAATATTTACTTCTGCATCTTCAGGTAATTTGCGTGCAATATCATAAAATGTATGAGCAGGCACAGTAATATTACCTGGGGTAGAAATCTCGGCAGATTGAGTTTCTGAGATAGCTAGATCCATATCAGTTGCGGTAAAACCTAAGCTATTGTCATTAGCTTCAAGTTTAACATTGGAAAGGATAGGGATGGTGTTTCTTCTTTCAACTACTCCTTGAATATGTGATAGAGATTTAAGCAAATCGCTTCGAGAAATTTTTAATTGCATGTGAATTTTCAATATATTTAACCAAAAGGATTATATTAGCTAATTCAGCTAATTCAACTAAATTGTTTGTTGCCTAAGCGAAAGTTTTTAATTATGTTGCACAACAAAAAATACTATGTGTGGAATTTTTGGTTTAATAGCAAGTGATGATGTAGTCAGCCAGTTGGTTTCAGGCTTAAAAAGTCTTGAATATCGAGGTTATGATTCTTCAGGTGTAGCCTTAATGTCTGAATCTAATGATTTAAAAATAGTTAAAGCTGCCGGTAAAATTACAAACTTAGAGGCAAAACTAAAAGAAGAACAAGTTTCAAGTAATTCAGGTATAGCTCATACTAGATGGGCCACCCATGGTAAGCCAGTTGAAAAAAATGCTCATCCACATGCAAATCAAAATTTTGCGGTAGTACATAATGGTATCATAGAAAATTTTCGTGAGATAAAAGCTGAGTTGCAACAATTAGGTTATGAGTTTTACAGTGAAACTGATACTGAAATCATTCCTCATTTGATTGATAAATATTACCAGGAATCTGGTGAGATTTTGTCAGCAATTCGTAAAACCATAGCTGATTTAAACGGTGCCTTCGCGCTTGGTATCATTAGTAAATATGCACCTGATAAGATTTTTGCTGCTAAGCGAGGTTCGCCTCTTGCTTTAGGACTTGCTAAAGATGCTAATTATATTGCATCTGATGCTTATGCTATTGCTAGCTATTCCGATCGTATCTGCTATCTGGAGGATGATGATATTGCTGAGCTTAGCAAAGAGGCAATTAATATTTTTGATAAGCAACACAAACAAGTAAGTCGTGAAATAAAATTCACTAATTTTTCTTCTGCAAATGTGGGTAAAGGCAATTATCGCCATTATATGCTTAAAGAAATTAATGAGCAGCCTGCTGTTATTGCTGACATTATGAATACTTATTGTGATCGTGAAACTAATAAAATTATTTTTCCAAATGCTAATTTAGATTTTACTGAGCTTAAAAAGGTAACTTTTGTAGCTTGTGGTAGTTCGCATTTTGCTGCGCTTATTGCAAAAAATTGGTTTGAAAATATTGCTAATATTGATTGTAAAATCGAAGTAGCTTCAGAATTTTTATATAGTAATCATTTTGTGCATAGCGGTTTAGTAGTGTTTATTTCGCAATCTGGTGAAACAGCTGATAGTTTAAAAGCCCTCAAAATGGTAAAAGCCGAAGGTGTGAAAACTTTAGTAATTACTAATGTTGAACATAGTTCGATGGCGAATTTAGCTGATTATGTAATTAATTTGCTTGCTGGTCCTGAAATTGGAGTTGCTTCTACTAAAGCCTTTACTGCTCAATTGGTTATTTTGGCCTTACTAGCCTTAGAATCTGCTGCTACCAAAAACTTAATTGCTGCAGATAAAAAATTAAGTTTATGTAGAGCGCTTAGAAAACTTCCTGGTTTAATGACTGAAAGTCTTAATTTAGAAGGGCAAATTATTGAAATAGCAAATCAGCTAAAAAATATCCATAATATAATATATATCGGCCGCGGCACTTCTTATGGTTTAGCTAAAGAGGCTGCGTTAAAATTAAAAGAGATTTCTTATATTCATGCAGAAGGTATTGCTGCGGGTGAATTAAAGCATGGTCCAATTGCTTTGATTGACGAAGATTTATATATAGTAGCTTTATTGCCTGCCGATGATATTGCGGAAAAAACCATTTCTAATTTACAAGAAGTACATGCTCGTTCTGGTAAGATTATTACTATTACTGATAAAAAATTAACCGATGAGGTTAGTGAGCTTTCTAACCAAGTAATTGCTGTTGCTGAAGTTGAAAGCTTTGCTGCACCAATTCTTTATACGATTCCTGCTCAGCTGTTAGCTTACCATGTTGCAGTCTTAAAAGGAACTGATGTTGATCAGCCCCGCAATTTAGCTAAATCAGTTACTGTTGAATAAAAGGGTGTTTTATACTTTTCCTTTTTGCAATTTTTTGTTATAATATTCGTAACTTAAAAAGTCAGCTATATGTTCAAGAGAAGTCGAAGTGAAACAGGTTTTACTGATTCAGATCAACCAGAAAATAGATTAAGAGAGCAGTTAGAAGCAACAACTCAACACAATGAAAGTATAAGAAGACAGATAGAGATAACAGCTCGATACAATGAAAGTATAAGAAGTCAGATAGAGGTAACAGATCAATACTATGAAAGTATAAGAAGGCAGATAGAGATAACAGATCAATACCATGAAAGCATAAGAAGTCAGATAGAGATAACAGGCCAATATAATGAAAGCATAAGAGGGCAGTTAGAAGAAATGGGTTTGGCATTAGATGCGCAGATATTACTTGCTATAAGAAATGTTACGCCTTCAGCTGAAGATATGGAATGGTTATCTAATTCACCTTGTGATAGTTGCCAAACATCAAATACTAGTTATATAGAAGCAAGTAGCAGTGAGCCATCTACAAGCTGGAGAGCTTCAGTGGCATCTTTTTCAAGTTCTAGTGATAGTAATAATCAGCTAGGTAGAAGATTATAGCTTTTATATAGAAGTTATAATATTCATATCATTTGTAAGAATCAGCCTTTGTTTTTGGATCTACTGCAACTAAAAATTTAATTACTGCTGATAAAAATCTGACCTTATTCAGTTACTGTAGAATAAAAATAATATTTACTACT
>CAXDRM010000088.1:0-5359 GCA_963991775.1 uncultured Rickettsiales bacterium
TCGCTATCTAAAATAGCTAATTGTTTTTCTGCAGATTTATATTGCGCCTCAAAAGCTTCAATTTCTTTTTCAAGCTGTTTAATGCGCTGCTTTAAAATATCTATTTTACCTAGATATGCTTCCTTCTTAATTGAAAAAATATTATATTGCGTACCAATAATTTCTTGCACTTCTTTAAAATCTAATTTGCGTCCTTGCTGTTCGATAAAATCAAGATCAAGCTGATTAGAATAATCTTGCTCGGCAGTTAGTCTTTTATAAATAGCTTTGTTAGTAAGTAGTTGCTTTTGTACTGCTGATTGCTGAGCCTTAGCTTGGATATTTTGCAGCACAACTAGATCTTCACCAGTATTAACATCTTGCCCTTCTTTAACTAAAATCTTTTGTACAATACCTCCTTCCAAATGCTGAATAATTTTACGATTAAAATCTAACACCACAGTGCCCGGTGCAATAGAAGAAGAATTAATAGGCATCAAGCCCGCCCAAATAAAAAATATCGCAAAAAATACGCTAATAATATAGATACCATATTTTACAGGACGCAAACCAATTTGCTCATCCTCTAAACGTAAATGCTTATCAAAAAGTTTATTAACAATAGCAATTTTTTTATCTAAATATGCTTTAGCTTTTTTATAGTGCTTCTTACAGCTTTTATAAGCTTTAGGAAAAAACTTGCTTAATTTTTTATCTGCAATTTTTAAATATTTTTTAACATGTTTTTTTATAGTGGCTAATTGCTTACTAAATTTTTGCTTAGCAGCTGACCAATATTTACTTGATTGTTGTTTTAAATTTTTTAAAAGCTTCATTTTTTAACAGGCTTTTTTTTATTTTTTAGGTTTTCAAGTTGCTTAAGAACTTTAGTTTTTTCATCAAAAAATTGCATTTGTCCTTCATGCATTACCAAAATTTTATCCACCACTTTTAAAATTGCTGTACGATGTGAAATAACAAATACCAAAATCTTTTTTTGTTTAGCAACTTGTAAAGCATGTACTAAAGCATTTTCTCCATCAGCATCAAGATTAGAATTTGGCTCATCTAAAATCATAATTTTAGGATCACCATAAAAACATCTAGCAAGAGCTATACGCTGCTTTTGACCAGCTGAAAGATTTTTACCTAGATTTTCTAAGTCAGTATCATAACCTTTTTCAAACTCAGAAATAATCTTGTGGCTACCAGCTGACATTGCAGCTTGAACTACCATATTATCATCAATCTTTTCTTCCATACGGCCAATATTTTCTTTAATAGTGCCTGGTACAAATTCTACCTGTTGCGGTAAATAGCCAATATGCCTACCTAAATGTTCACGATTGTAATTTTGTAATTTAACATCATCTATAGTTATACGACCTAAAGATGGCTCGATTATACCAGCCATCAAGCGGGCTAAAGTAGTTTTACCAGCACCAGATGGTCCAATAATTGCAATGATTTCACCAGGCAAAGCTTGTAGATTTAGTGATTTTAAAATCAGCTTGTTAGTTTTGCCTGCTTTATAAGAAATATTTTCAAAATTAATAATACCTTGTGGTGCAGGCAATTCGGTTTTATCACTTTCATTTGATACTTGTTCAACTATTTTATTAAGGCGCTCATAAGATTTTTTACTGTTTAAAAATTGCTGCCAAATATTTACTAAAGCATCAAAAGGTGCCAAAGCCTTTCCTGCTAAAATTGAAGTTGCGATAATTCCACCGGCAGACATTTTATTTTGAATTACTAAGATTGCTCCAACTGCCATAGTAATAATTTGAATCGACATTCTAATTAATTTGGTAAAAGCAGAGATATAAAACTGACTACTATTTGCCTGATAAGCTAAATCTTGTACTTTGCTTCTTGGTTGAAATAAACGCTTTATTACATTGCTTTTCATCCCCATGGCAATCATTGCTTCACTACTTGAAGTGAGAGCTCCAGTTTTATTGTAAAAATCTAGCTGCATATCATTTACTTTTTTCATACGCTTATTCACTAGCTTTTCATTCATATAAGCCATAATAAAAAGAATAGCTGCACCTATTACTGTAATTACTCCATTAAGAGGATGAATAAAGAAAATCACGATAAAATATATCACTGAAAATGGTGCATCAAAAAGCGAAGCAAGAGCCGGACTATTCAAAAAGCTTCTAATAACATTTAGCTCTCTAACATAAGAAGAACCAAGCGCATGATTATCAACTGAGCCATCAAGAGTTTTATCTACTAAAAGTGGCTCTAATTTTTTTTCTAAGTAAAACCCAATTTGAGCAAAAACAAAGCTTCTAGTAATAGTAAGAGCTGTCATAAAAGCCAGCATTACAAAAACAATAACACTAATTACAATAAGTGTTTCGATACTAAAGCTGGATAATACACGATCTAGTACTTGCAGCGAATAGATAGGCAAAGCCAACATTGCAATATTAATGAAAAAGCTAAAGATCAGGCAATAGATAAATGATTTTCTGCAGAGCTGTAATGCTTGCTGCAATACAGTTTTATTGTCCATATTTCTCAGTCAAAAGCTTTAATTGCCAGTAGCTTTTAAAATAATCGATCTTAGCTTCCGCTAGATTTATTTTAGCATCACCATAATTAATCTTAGCATTATTAAGTGCTATTTTATCTAGTAAACCAAGGTCAAAACTTTTTTGGCTTTTTTCTAATTTTTGATAATTAAGGTAATTGATGGAACGCAAACTTTTGTAATTTTTACGCGCATAATCATATTCTGCGTAATATTGCTTAACTTGCTGTTCAATCTCTTTAATCATTAATTGATATTCTTGCTTTTTAATTTCTAAATTATATTTAGATTCTTTAATCGCAAAATATTCACTTCCTTTTTGAAATAGGGGAATTGTGACATTAACGGTAATTTCTTTAGTTTCTAAATCCTCACCATCTAAAAATACTGCATTATCTTGTTTTGAGTGTGAGGCGGAAAGATTAATTTGTGGAGCTAAATTACCAATTTCAGATTTATAAGCTGCTTTTGAAGATTTAAGCTCATAATATTTTTGTTTGATGTTAGGGTTGCTTAGAGCCTTAACTAGTAAATCTTCTAAAATTAGGTTTTTAGGCTCCTCATTTAATAAAGGCAATTCTGTTGCAGTTTGACCAGTTAATCTAAAATATTGAGATTCGGCCTGACGCAACTTATTAGCAAAATTCTCGCGCTGATTTAAAGCGTTATAATAATTAATTTTATAATCTATAATCTCATTATCTGAGGTAAGCTTACCTTTAGCTATAGTGCTTTTTAATAATTGATCATAATACCATAAATTAGCTTTAGCTCTCTCAATAATTTTTTGATATTCCGATACTTCTAAATAATTACTAATTAATTCAAAAATTAATTCATTCTCAAAAGCTACAAAAGCATATTGTTGGGCAGCATAGTCTGCATCACCTTGCTTTACTGCTTGCACACCTTTAAAACCTTGAAAAATTGGCTGTGTAACAGATAGAGTTTGTATTTGTTGAGTTTGAAAACGGTCATCAACAGATTCATCTTCGCGAATATTTTGCTGTGAACCACGCTCATAATTAAATGATATCTCAGGTAGAAATTCTGAGATGCTACTTTTTTTACTATTTAATGCTGCTTTTAAATTATGCTTCTCTATTTGATATTGATTTGAGTTTTCTAGACCCAAATTAATTACTTCACTAAGAGTTTTTGCTTGGGCTGAAAAAGCAACCAAACAAAAAATTATAAAATATTTTTTCATGGTTAAAAATCTAACGCAAGACCTACTGAAATTGCAATATTATCAGAGCTAAATTCATTGCCAGATTTATCAGTAAATTCAATTTCATAAAATTTACTCTCTAATAAAAATGCTAAATTATTAGTTAGCTGCCAAGCTGTACCAACTCCATAAAAGCTACTATTACGTTCTTCATCTGTGATTGTACCATTTTCATTATATTGAAATGCTGCTCTCAATATTCCTAAACTAGCATAATAATTCCAACGTTTATTCTGGTAACCTAAATTAAAGCCGGCACCATATTGAAAATCTAAAGTTGCGTCACTACCATAAAATTGATCATAAAAAATATGGGGCATAATAAAGATTGCATCATCCTCTTTTTCAAAATCTTTAAGGCCTTTAATTAATTTATATTTTTTTGCTAGCTTAAAAGTAAGTACTTCAAAATCTTCCGAAGTATCACTACTTGCACCAGAATTTTGATTTATTACTGCTGCTTGAGCGATATTATAATTTAATATTAAGCAAATTACTAAAATTCTTTTTAACATATTATTTTTTCTTTCTGTTATTTATAGGTTTCTTTTTAGCAGAAGTTTTATTTTTTGCAGCTTTTTCTTTTCTTGCTTCTCGATATTCTTTACCGTACCAATCATATATGCCTTTAATTTTGCCATCTATATCCATGCGCAAAGATCTACCATGCGCCTTACCAAAAAAACCTTGTTCCAAATCTTTTTTTATCATTTTCATATGGCCAAAAGGAGCCATAAAATCTATACCCCATAGACGGTCTCCAGATTTCCAATCATTTATTTCCAGAGAATATTTACCGCTCATATGCTTTTTTTCTATCTCTTCTGAAAGATATGCCCAAGTAACTAAAGCAACTGGATTTCCATCTTTATTTTTATAAATCTTAAATTGATTAAGATGTAATGCAGGCATAAAACATTTTGCAATATCATTAATCAAATACCGCCTATGAAATTCAGACGCCATTAAGATAAAAGTTATCTCTCCAACTAATTCATTTCTTTTTTGCTGAGATAATTTTGATAAGAGGCCATCTTTACTTGAATAAAATTCTTGGACTCTTTTTAAATAATGTTCTTCTTTCTCAGATTTTTTATTACTCATAATTTAAGCCACTAAAAAATCATCTTGAGTTAAGTTGAAGATACCTTCTAACTCAACCATAAAATCCTGTGCTGCTATGGCTATTTGTGTATTACCATTTTCATTGCTGATCTCTAAATCTGTAAATTCCGTGTTAGCTATTTTAATTAAATCTATGCCTTGCTCAAAATCTTGAATTATATCTGCTGCTGCAGTCGTTGATTCATTAAAATCCGTAAATTCAAATATGTCATTTCCTGCGCCTCCAACTAAGATATCTGCTCCTAATCCTCCTATTAAAGTATCATCGCCGGTATAACCATGTAAATAATCATTTCCTGCGCCACCATCAAGAACATCAGTGCCTCTACCACCATTTAAATTATCAGCTCCACCTGCACCATTTAAGATGTCATTTCCATCATTACTCCAAATTACATCATCACCATCACTACCATTTACAGTTACACTACCATAAGTAAAGATATTAGATGATAAATCTATTACATCACTACCTC
>CAXDRM010000089.1:0-5161 GCA_963991775.1 uncultured Rickettsiales bacterium
TATAATTTACTAAACCAACCTTGCACTTCGGCCCGTTCGACAAGCTCAGGGGAACCACGCTCAGTGGCCGGTTGGAGAAGGCTCTACAACTTCGATGAACAATTTATCTTCTACTCTTAAATCAACAGATTTAAATTGATTATTTAAAAAATTATTAGTCTCATTTAACTCAATAAATTTTGCCCAGGCTGCTTGCGGGTTTTGCTGCGGC
Source organism: uncultured Rickettsiales bacterium (assembly GCA_963991775.1). Classification (GTDB taxonomy): domain Bacteria; phylum Pseudomonadota; class Alphaproteobacteria; order Rickettsiales; family JABIRX01; genus CAXDRM01. The sequence goes on from CAXDRM010000089.1 coordinate 212, forward strand.
AATTTTACCAATAAACCATTCACAAATAAAATATCCCAACGTCTTTCACCAATAAAACGCGCCTCGCTAATATAAGATTTTAAGCGCGCATCACTGGCAATAAAACTCAGCAAATTAGGGATATATTGCTGCGCTAATGCTCCGCTTACTACAATAAAATTAGCAAAAAGCTCTAACTCGGCTATAGTTAAAGTTTTAATAATTTTACCTAATGCATCAATGGCATGATACTGGCCATCTTGATACCATAAAAATTTAGGCTGCTTCTCTTTTAAAGTGACCGCCACAATATTAGGATAGATAATTTTAAGCTGTGCAGCTTCAACCCAAAAATTATCTTCAAGAATTTGCTGACTTTCTTTTAATTCTAAAGCAAAAATGTAATCGCCCTGCCCAAAAGTTAATTTGCCTATTTGCTCTTCTACTTGCAAAAATTCTAGCTCGTTAATATGAATTTCTTCTACTTTGAAACCCTCTTTATAAAGCAGATCATGCAGCTCATTTTTTAAAAAATTATAATTAGGGATAAGCAAGCTAAGTAACCCAATAAAGCAGGTCAGAATAAAAAAATTACAAAATTTAATTAGCTTCATAACGGGCTGCAGCAATAAGTCCTGCTATAATCTGATTAAAGCTAATATTTTGTGCAGCCGCAACTTTAGGCACTAAAGAAGTTTTAGTAAAACCAGGATGAGTATTAATTTCTAAAAAATATAACTCATCATTCTGACACAGAAAATCCACCCTACTAATATAGTTACAGCCTAAATAATTATGTAATTGCTCGGCAGCTTTAAGTGCTTTATCTTGTAGCTTTTTAGAAATTTCTGGTGGGATGATATATCTGGTAGTTTTAGAATTATATTTTGCATCATAATCATAAAATTCTTGCTCAGGAATAATCTCAACCGCGCCAATTGCTTTATTATCTACTATGGCAACATGCACTTCTTGAGCTTTAAGATAACGTTCTACTAATAAAGGACCATAATCAAAATGCTCTGCCATAATCATAAAATTTAATGGATCTTGTATAATTTGTACCCCTACAGAAGAGCCTTGCGCCACAGGTTTTAGTACAAAAGGTTCTAAGGCAAAATCAGCTGGTAAATTGGCAAAATCTTTTAGATCTTTAACTAAATAAGCTGGTGCGGTTTTAATATTTAATTGAGTTGCTAGATTTTTAGCTAAAAATTTATCCATAGCTAATTGGCAGGCTTTAGCAGCTGAATGGGTATAAGGAATTTGCAAAATATCTAATAAGGCAGAAAGGCGACCATCTTCACCATAGCTACCGTGACAGGCATTAAAGACCAAATCAATCTGGCCATTTTGCAAATCTGCAGCAATATTTTTAGTTAATTCGATTGGCTGATAATCTTGATCCAATTCTTTTAATGCTTGGCAGATAGCATTTTTGCTCTTGATTGATATTTCTCTTTCTGTTGAGTCTCCTCCGTAAATTACTGCTATTTTCATGGCTGATATTTATACTATCGTCAGAATTTATTGGCAATTTTGTTAAGAGTCAAAAAAATAGCGTAGCAATGGATGAAGGGGCATAATTTCTTTTATGCTAATAGCACTTAATCCAGCTCTTAAACTCCGTCCTGAGTACGCCATAGGTCGTGTACCGAAGGACCAGTTAATCTAAAAACTTCCACTTCTTCTTTGCTAAATAATGTAATGACTCATAGTTTTGAGTAATTAATGATTCCTTTTTAACGCGTGACCATTTTTTTACCTGATACTCTCTATAAAATGCATCATCTATTCTGTCATACAACTCAACATAAACTAATTGGACAGGCCTACGCTTTGCCGTGTAATCAGCTGCTATACCTCTTTGATGCTCCCAAAACCTTACCTCTATATTGCGTGTACTTCCTACGTAATAGCTATTATCATTGCATCTAAGTATATAGGTATAAAATTTTTTCATAACAAAATAAGTTATAAAATATTACTTTAATAACTTTTGTCTAGAGCATTTTGTAAAAAAACAATTAGAGGATCTCTCGGTCCTTCGATACAATTTCTCACTACGTTCGAAATCACTCAGGAACCTTATTGCCAAGAATTAATTTCTAATTTGTTTCTAATATAAGTTTAGGTTCCTGAGTGCTGCGAGCGAAGTCGAGCAGTGTACCGAAGGGCCGGTCGTCCTGAGTAATTTTACGAAGTAATTTTTTCAATTTAATAGCTGCCAATGCGTTTAATTTCCCATTGGAGGGTAACCCCCGAATGCTCCTTAACGCGCTTAATGACTGTTTCACCTAACTGCTCTAAATCACTGGCTGTGGCGCCACCTAAATTAAGCATAAAATTACAATGTAACTCAGAAATTTGTGCTGCACCTAATTTTAAACCACGACAGCCTGCTGCATCAATTAATTGCCAAGCACTATGTCCTTCAGGATTTTTAAAAGTACTACCACCTGTGTTACTACGAATTGGCTGCGATGCCTCACGCTTCTCTTGAATTTCTTTAATGGCAGCTAAAATAGCTTCTGGCTCGGCTACATTACCCTTAAAATGAGCCTCAGTAAAAATTACCTCTTCTGCTAAATTAGCTTTACGATAGCTATAATTAAGCTCGGCCACATTATATTCATGCAAATTACCTGCTAAATCCACCGCCTGGCATTTTAATAAAATATCTTTTACCTCACCACCATAAGCACCAGCATTCATCTTAAGTGCACCACCGATCGTACCAGGTACACCACTTAAAAATTCTAAACCAGCAATGCCTTGCTGCGCTGCAAATTTAGCCACATTAACATCTAAATTCGCCGCGCCGCAAATTAACTCAGTAGCCGAGATTTTTTTAAGCTCAGTAAAAGCACGACCCAAACGAATTACACAGCCTTTAAAACCACCATCACGAATAATTACATTAGAACCTACACCTAACACAAAAATCGGTAGACCAGCTTTTAGGCGCAAAAATTCTTGTAATTCACTTAAAGATTTAGGCTTAAATAATAAATCAGCCTGCCCACCAACTTGAAACCAGTTGATATTTTTTAACTCAGCATTCTTACGAAAAGAACCGCTCTGTTCAATAAATTGCTCAAGCTCTTTACTAAGCTGCATTGTTTAACTCAATTAAAGCCTGTGGTAAATCATTGGCAGCTTTGGTGATATCACCTGCACCTAAACAAATTACAATGTCATTTTCTTGTAATTGCTCATATAATTCTGCTGCTAAATTATTTAAATTTTGCACCCCATAAGCAGGCACTTTATTTTCATTAATTGCCGTTACTAAAGCATCACGATCAATGCCAGTAATAGGTTGCTCGCCAGCTGCGTAAATTTCGGTAACATAAGCTAAATCTGCATCAGTAAAAGCATGACTAAATTCATTAAATAAATCATAAACTCTGCTATAGCGATGTGGCTGTACTACAGCAATAACGCGACCACCAGATTGTACTTCTTGCATTTCTTTTACCGCTTTAAGCGATGCTTTAATCTCGGTAGGATGATGACCATAATCATCAATAATTGTAATATTTTTAGGAGTATATTGGCCGGTGATAGTTAAACGTCTTTTTACACCTAAAAATTCTGCAAAAGCTTGTTTGATTCTAGCTGTATCAATGTTAAATTCGACAGCAATGGTAAGTGCCGCTAAAGCATTTAAGACATTATGCTTACCAAACATTGGTAGTAATACATCTTTGATTTCTTGTTCTTTACCTGGAATTTTTACTGTTACATCAAATTGCACACCTTGATCAATAATGCGTAAATTATGGGCAGTAACTTGAGCTTCTTCACGCAAACCATAACTAAGAATTTTACGGTCAGTAATTTCACTAATTAGATTACGCACCTCTAAATGATCATAGCACATTACAGCAAAACCGTAGAAAGGAACGGTTTCAACAAAATTTTTGAAAGCTTGGCGCAAATTAGCAAAATTACCATAAAACTCCATATGTTCTGGATCGATATTAGTAACTACTGCTACATTGGCTGGCAATTTATTAAAGCTACCATCAGATTCATCAGCTTCGGCTACTAACCATTCACCACTACCTAAATAAGCATTAGTATTGCATGAATTTAAAATACCGCCATTAACCACGGTGGGTTTTAGGCCTGCAGTTTCAAAAAGCTGGGTTACCATTGAAGTTGTTGTTGTTTTACCATGTGTACCGGCGATAGTTACGCATTTTTTAAGATGCATAATTTCTTTTAACATATCTGCACGGGCAATTACTGGAATATTATTTTTACGCGCTGCGACTACTTCAGCATTTTGATCTTTTACAGCAGAGCTACGCACTAATACTGAAATATCTGCGGTGATATTCTCCGCTTCTTGGCCGATAAAAATTTTAATTCCTAAAGCTTTTAAACGTTTTACATTCGCATTATCGCTTAAATCTGAGCCTTGCACGCTGCAGCCTAAATTATGCAATATTTCGGCTATGCCACTCATACCAATACCACCAATTCCTGAAAAATGGATAATACCAAAAGTTTTTGGTGAAAAATCTGCTGCGGCTAATTTCATGTTACTCTATATAAATTGTTGCTGTTCTCGCCCTTATAGCTAGACACAAATCTAGCTGCGGCTTTGAAACTAATTTATAATCAAATTTTTTGCAATATTAGAAATTTTGGTGGTTTAATACCTTAGGACCCTGAGCTTGCAAGCAACAGCGCAGCAATAGCCGAATGGGCCGTTAGTCTGAATATTTATGATCAATAGCTAAAAGGCAAAATACTTGCTTTTTGACTCTTAACAAAATTACAAATAAAGATGGATATCGGTATAAAGGATCTCTCGGTAAAATTTTGCAACAAGTGCAAAATCACTCGAGAACCGGTTTAACACTTCAGGTTCTTGAGTGATTTTTGACGTCAGGAAAAAATTGTATAGTAATTTAACTTTTTAACCATACTTAAATACGAAATCGATAGTTTGATTAA
>CAXDRM010000090.1:0-5116 GCA_963991775.1 uncultured Rickettsiales bacterium
ATTGGTCGGTTGATTTATAGGTTGTGTAGTTGGCTGACCTGTTGGAAGGCTAGAAGGATTAGTTGTAGGTTGAGCATTTGGTTGAATAGAAGGTTGTGCTGTTGGAATATTAGAAGGTTGATTGCTAGGTAACCCTGTAGGTTGACTAGAAGGTCCTCTTGATGGTGCTACAGTAGGTAAAGAGCTAGGATTGCTGCTAGGAGAATAAGTAGGATGTTTAGTTGGTAATCTAGTAGGAGCTCTAGTTGGTGAGGGTCCTGTTGGTGGTCCTACTCCTATCTGGCCTAATGTAGGAGATAGCATCACAAAACCTACTAAATATTTTGCGCCTATAGCAACGTTAAATTGTTTTGTTTTAGGTGCTTTCGGTTTTTTAGTAGTTTTGCTAGAGGTAGTTTTTATATTGGGTGGTGCAATCTCTGCTAGTTCTTTGTTACATTTAGTAAGTCTGTCATTAAATCTTTCTTTCTTGGCTTCTAAGTCTTTAATTTTTTCTAAATCCCACAGCCAATTATTTTTTTCTGCAGCTATAGCTTGATCTAATTTTTTAATTTGTGCTGCTAAAGTTTCTTTTACTGATAATTTTTTGCGATATTCTTCTGAACCGTGATTCGACATTTAGGCACTCCTTTATATAAGTTTGCCATATTATAACATAATTTGCTGTTTAGAGCAAATATCTGGGTGCTAAAGGGAGTATTTTTAGTCTAATTTATATTTCTCATAGAAATATTCGGTAACTGTATCAATTTCTCTGCTGGAAAGTGGTTTATCAAAAATAATGATTTCAGAGATTTTACCTTCAAAATTATTTGTAATATCACCAAATCTTACACCAGCAAATTGGGTGCTTGGGTCACCACTATTACCAGCGGGACCTTCTTGATTAACATAATAATTCATGGCTACATTAGTAGGTCCTGAACTAGCATCAGAAGTAACTATAACAAGATTCATATCATTAACCTTATAGCTATAAGTGCCAGCTTCACCTATGCCATTATCAAAACTGATAGTTTCATCACTATTTGCTCTTAAATCTAAAGTGTTAACTTCTAAAAAAGTTGCATCGGCAGCTTGAGCTACAGTAGGTAAAAATACTATTGCTACGCTAAAATTATCATTTAGGGTAAAGCTACGTGATAGGCTATCGCTAGTGCCAGTATCATCATCAAACGAAATTGTTGGAAAATCTGCCATGCCATCTTTTTGGTAAATTGGTTCATTACTAATAGTCATAGTGGTACGATCAGGATCACCAATTTTACTTCTTATGCTGGTTACGAAATTATCTGAATCACGTTTTAATAATTTAGTATCAAGCACATCATACCAGAGCACAGCTGACATTTCTAAGTTGCTATTAAAAATTTCCCAAACAGGAGAATTACTGGTAATCGCTCTAGCAGCTCTGACTTTAGCTTGATTCATCAAATTGATACCAACATTAATTAAGCCAAGTAATAAACCGATAATTACTAACACAATAGATAATTCAACCAGAGTAAAAGCTTTTTGAGATGTTATTTTAGAGTTATGCATAGACAGCCACTATTATGTTTTTCTTGCTTACAGCTTTTGATCATATGGGTAAATTTCTTAGTAGCAAGCCAGTTAGGAACTTCTTGATATAATTTACCGCTTTTACCAGTAATGATTTTTACTATTTTAATGTTTTGTTGTAGCGCATATGTTAAAGCCATCTCAATTTTTTGATAGGCTTCATCTAGATTATAAAGATGGAGGTCAATGGTGATTTCTTGGGCTATTTGTTCAAGATCTTCAGCTTTGCTAGGAATTTCTGCATTATGTGCTAGAAATTTTTGCCATTCTTGTAGTTGATCTTTTGGTATTATACCATTTCCCATCTTTATTTATAGTTTTGCAGCTTGAATAAATTAAAAAAAGGACGAGTGAAATTATGAGAGCATAGCCAAAGCTACGGTCGAGAAATTTTACTCGTCCTTTTTTTAATTTATTAGCTGCCTTACAGGTTAAGGAAAAGAGCTAGTCTTTATTATCAAAAAACACTTACTAATAGTCAAGGCTATTAGTTGCGTATTTTTTAATAAAAATACTACGCTTTTTGACTCTTAACAAAATTACAAATAAAGATGGGAAATGGTATTGACATGATCAGATACTTGCTAAAAAGCCTAACTTATTTTAAAATATGCTCTCATTCAATTTATTTATTAGATTATTTATATGGAAATCATACCTTTTGATCAAAGAGAAGGATTTATCTGGTATAATGGCGAGATGGTTCCTTGGCAAAATGCTACAGTGCATGTTTTAAATCATGGCTTACATTATGGTAGTTGTGTCTTTGAAGGTATTGCAGTCTATAATGATAAAATTTTTAAATTAACTGAACATCTTGATAGGTTGCTTAAATCAGCAGAATTGCTTGATTATCAAGTACCATATTCTGTAGCAGAATTAGAGCAAGCAACTAAAGATATTGTAACTAAGCAGCAAGTTTCTAATGGTTATATTAGGCCTTTTGCTTGGCGAGGCTCTGAAAAAATGGCTATTTCTGCTAAAAATAATTCGATTCATACTGCGATTGCTACATGGACCTGGCCACCATATTTTTCACGTGAGGCTAAAAAACAAGGTATTGATATGGTCTTTGCTAAATATCAAAGACCTTCACCAGATACAGCGCCATCTGCTTCAAAAGCTGCAGGTCTTTATATGATTTGTACTATTAGTAAGCATGAAGCAGAAAGAGGTGGTTATGGTGAAGCAATCATGCTTGATCATGAAGGTTATATCGCAGAAGCAACTTGTGCTAATATGTTTTTTATTATTGATAATGAATTACATACGCCAATAGCGGATCGTTTTTTAAATGGTATTACTAGGCAAACTATCATTGATTTAGCAAAACAGGCTGGCTTTAAAGTACATGAACGTCGCATTTCCCCAGATGAATTAGCTAATACGGCAGATTGTTTTTTAACTGGTACAGCAGCTGAAATTACGCGGGTTAATTCTATTGAAACGCGTGATAAGCAAACTAAATATGAATTTGCTCCACATAAGATTACTCTTAAACTTATAGAGGATTATACAGCTTTAATTAATGGCTAAAGATTTAGTAACTATTTATGGTATTCATCCAGTTTTAGAAATACTTAAAGCTGATATTTTTCGTGTGCAAAAGATCTATACCACAGAAAAGCTGGCTAAACGTTATAATGAGCAATTTGCTCAGCTAGGTAGAAAATTACAAGTTTTAGAGCCACAAGATTTTAAAAAGAAATTTTCGACTGAGCTTAATCATCAATATTTAATTGCTGAGGTGCAAGCTAAGCAATTTTTTACTGCAGATGATTTTATTAAACGCAAACAGCGTGCTGCCAAGATTTTAATTCTTGATCAGCTAACAGATGTGCATAATTTAGGTGCAATTATTAGATCGGCAGTAGCCTTTAACATTAGTGATATTTTTATCACTGCGCAAAATTCTTTGACTGATTATGGTTTACTAGCAAAAGCATCAGCAGGTTTGGTAGAGCATTGTAATTTATATTTAGTCAAAAATTTAAATAGTTTTTTAGCGCAATTAAAAAAACAAGATTATTGGTGTGCAGGTTTGGCTGGTGAAGCTAAAGCAGATATTAGTGAGCTTAAAAAATTTGAGAAGTTAGCTTTAATCCTAGGTAGTGAAGGGCAGGGTATTAGAAATTTAGTTAAAGAAAATTGCGATTTATTGGTGAGAATTGAGATTGATACTAAAGTGGAAAGCCTAAATGTATCTAATGCTGCAGCCATAGCTTTATTTACTATAGGTTAAATTTATTAATTCAACAAAACTATAAATAGTTTCTAGCTGAGTAATTTGGTTCTTGAATTTGGAATGTTATCTTATTATTTGTGAAGATTTTTCTTTTTCCTCATTTTGAACTTGTGCTGCAAATGTTTGCTTTTTTAAATAATCTGATAAAGATTTTTGGTCTGCAACAGGCCCAAGTTTTTGTTGATCTTGAGTAGTTAACATTTCTTCATCATCATCTGATGAAAAGGTGATATCATATTCAATTGTTTTTTCCCGACTCATGCTTTCTTTCTAAAAATGTTACGAATTCGTTTATTATAACATTTTGCTGAGTAATGGGCAAATTAATGTCTGTTTAGAACTAATTAAATTTGCTCTTAGTAATTAAAATTTATAGGCTAGGCCTATACGAATAATGTCCGCATGGATTTTATATTGATTTGGATTTGGAGTATTATCATTGTTTAATGTATCATATTCATGTTGCCACTTTTGATATTTTGCACTTATGAGAAAATTTTGGTTAATGTTGTATTGAGTGCCAAAACCATAGGCTAATCCCCATTGAGATATTTCTGTAGAGCGATTACTTACTTCTCTAATAAAGTTAACTTGTGCATATCCTGCTGTAAAAAAAATATCAAATTTATCATTAAGCTTTACTCCAAAATCTGCCTCTACAGAAAACTGAGGGTTATAAATAGATTTGTCACCAGAACCATCAGTATCAGGAATAGAGACATCATTTGCTGAGTAATAAATTCCAGGTCTAAAAAATGTTTGTTCAAAATCAAAATTATATCCATAGCCAAAAGTTACTAGATTATCTCTATTATTTCTCCCAAAAAAAGGACTATCTATATGTTGCTGACTAACATCATATGATGCATACTCGATACTAATAATTGGTTTGTGCTCTGCATATGCAGCAGCACTAATTATCGAAAAAGCACAGGTAAGAGCTAGAGTTTTTTTCATTGATTCCTCAAAAAATTTTAAAACTACTCTAGCGCGTATTTTTTTAGCTCAACTAGAAATTGTGATTTGCTGCAGATAAGCGTAATTTTTTATGAAAAATTTTGTATCTAAATAAAGTTATTCAAGAAAAGCCTTCATGCATATGGTCTTAGGGTTTTATTAATTCACTGTAGCATGTTTGGATTTTTAGTGAGTATAACAGCAAAAAAAACGGAGTTTATAAATAATAAATGAGTATTTTTTTGTCTGTTATAACGAGCTACTCTGCTTGAATAGGATTTTCTTCTAGCAAATCCATTCAAGAAAAGCCTTCATGCATATGGTCTTAGGGTTTTATTAATTCACTGTAGC
>CAXDRM010000091.1:0-5115 GCA_963991775.1 uncultured Rickettsiales bacterium
CAAAAATCTCCGCAAACTATAGAAAATTTGAATTCTTAATTTTGTGCTGCTTGAGGAAAAAGCTTAACTATAAATCTTTTTAAACCTGCTGCTAAATGAAGTTAAAATTTCATAAGCAATAGTGCCAGCTTGAGCTGCAAGATCAGAAAGATTAATATGCTCACCGATAATCTCAACCTCATCGCCAATCTTAACCTCAGCTTCATTAAAAGAGCTAATATCAATTACCGTCATATCCATAGAGATTTTACCTAAAGTTGGAATAATCTTACCATTTAAATAACAATAACCTCGATTAGTCAGCGAGCGTAAATAACCATCTGCATAGCCAATTGGTATAACTGCAAGGCGCATACCTGATTTTACTGGGCACATATTACCATAACCAACCATACCATCTTCAGTAACTTGTTGTAAATGAATGATTTTAGTGCTTAAATTAACCACGCGTTGCATCGGGTTAGTTTTTAAATATGGGGTAGGGTTAATGCCAAATAAAGCTGCACCTGGTCTAACCTGATCAAAATGATATTCCTTATCTAAAAAGATTGCAGAAGAATTAGCTAAAGAAAATTTTTGCCCCGGAAAAGACTGGCAGATAGTTTTAAATTTATCCAATTGCTGTTGATTACGCACATTATCATGCTCATTCGCACAAGCTAAATGACTCATGATAAATTTTAACTCAATATGTTGCTTGAGTTCAGCATGGTTGCCCAGATCTTTAGCTAAATCTGCACTTAAGCCCAAACGATTAATTCCCGTATCAAAATGTAAATTTGCTGGTAAGCGGATATTCTGTGCTTTAGAAAATTCTAGCCATAACTCAACTTGACTAAAATTATTAATCACAGGCACTAAGTTAAATTTAAGAAAAGCCTCAGTCTCATGCGGTTTTACACCATGAAATACATAAATTGTTACATCTGGTAAGAGATGGCGCAAATGTATTGCTTCTCCCAAAGTTGCTACGTAAAAATTACGACAACCAGCCTCATAAAGTGCAGGTGCAATTTCATCAATGCCTAAACCATAAGCATTAGCCTTAACAGTTGCCGCACATTCTGCAGGTGCAGCTTGATTTTTTAGTAATTGGTAATTCTGTTTGAGCGCAGCTAAAGAGATATTTAAAGTGGCATCAAAAAAATCGTCACAAAACATAATATCTTTTTAGGCTGGCTGAGCAAGATTGCTAAATTTAGTAGTATTTGGATCAAAATGAATTAACACATTACCAATCGGTCCGTGTCTTTGTTTGGCGATCATCACTTCTGCTTTATTCAAAACGCGATCCATATCATCCTGCCATTTACTAAAATTTTTATCACCATCCTTAGGTTTTTTTCGCTCAACATAATATTGCTCACGATAAATAAACATTACCACATCCGAATCTTGTTCAATAGTTCCTGATTCACGCAAATCTGATAATTGTGGACGCTTATCCTCACGTTGCTCAACTGCACGTGAAAGTTGCGATAAAGCAATGATCGGAATGTTTAATTCTTTAGCTAAAGCTTTTAAGCCTTGCGTGATTTCAGAGATCTCTTGGACACGGTTATCTGTATTAGTTGTTCCTTTTACTAGCTGTAAATAATCCACTACTAATAAGCCCAGATTATTTTGTCTTTTTAGACGACGTGCTCTAGTTCTAATCGCGCTAATAGAAAGAGCTGGAGTATCATCAATAAAGAAGCGCAAATCTTGCATTTCTTTGTTAGCTTTAACAATGGCTTTAAAATCTGCATCAGAAAAATTACCACTACGAAATTTTTTGGCATTCACGCCAGATTGCATAGCGATCATTCTGCTAGCTAATTGCTCGGAGGACATCTCTAAAGAGAAAAACCCCACAGCTGCATTATTAGATTTTTCGTAACCTTTAAAATAATAACAGGCATTTAAAGCAACATTAATTGCTAAAGCAGTTTTACCCATTGAAGGTCGACCAGCTAAAATGATTAAGTCAGAATTTTGCATACCGCCTAATAATTTATCTAAATCAGCAAGCTCGGTAGGAACGCCTGCAAAATCTGTAGAGTTAAGCGAGTTTTGTACAGTTTCTAAAGATTGATTTAGTGAAATGCCTAATTTAGTGAAATCTCCTTCTAATTTACCCTCGGATGCTAGTTTAAATAAACGCTGCTCAGTATCTTCAATTAATTTAGATGAGCTAGTCGGGTTCTTGTTAGATTTAATATCATTAACTACATCTGCGCCTAGATCTTTTAATTTTCTTTTGAGATAAAGATCAAAAATTAATTTACCATATTCTCTAATATCAACGATTGAAATAGCACCAGCTGCTAATTCGGCTAAATATTTATTACCGCCTAATTCTTTAAGATCTTCATCTTTTGCAAAGTAACTTTTTAAAGTGATTTGGTTAGCAATCAGCCCTTGATTAAAAAAACTAACGATAGTTTCGTAAATTTTTTGATGAATTGGTTCGTAGAAATGCTCTGCCCTTAGAAAGTCCCCAACCTTGTTATATGCTTCATTATTGGTAAGTAGATTACCGATCAATACTTGTTCAGCATCAATATTATGAGGATCACTATATTCATCATTAGTAGCGATCAGATCTTTGCTTAGCAATATTTCTGGGCTAAGATTTTTCATGGGGTGTAAACTTAAAAATTTCGATTGTTTTTTTAGTGCATTTAGGTTAAAAAAACAAACCTATATTTGCTATATCTAATTAACTAAATTATGCATGTGATGGTAAAAAAAGCCAAGGATAAAAATTCACAATCTCAAAACTCCTTGACCAAGGATCAATTCAAAGCAATTTACCATGAAATGCAACTTGCAAGAAAATTCGAAGAAAGAGCAGGTCAGGCCTATGGTATGGGTTTGATTGGTGGTTTTTGTCACTTATATATTGGTCAAGAAGCTGTGATTATCGGTATGAAAGCAGCTTTAAAAGAGGGTGATGCTTATGTAACGAGCTATCGTGATCATGCGCACATAATTTCTTGCGGTGCAGATCCTAAAGCGGTAATGGCCGAGTTAATGGGTAAAGAAACAGGTGTCTCTAGAGGTAAGGGTGGTTCAATGCATTTATTTGCGACAGAGCAGCATTTTTATGGTGGACATGGTATTGTAGGTGCGCAAGTGCCAATTGGAGCAGGTGTGGCTTTTGCTTATAAATATAATGATTCGGATAATATCTGTGCTACATTTTTTGGTGATGGTGCAGCTAATCAGGGGCAAGTCTATGAAACCTTCAATATGGCTAGTTTGTGGAAATTACCGGCCTTATTCATCATTGAAAATAACCAATATGGTATGGGTACGAGTATCGCTAGATCATCAGCTAGTACAGATTTTTATAAAAGAGGTGAAGCATTTGGTATTCCAGGAGAAAGAGTTGATGGGCAAGATTTCTTTGCGGTAAAAGAAGCAACCGCTAAAGCAGCTGAATATATTAGAAGTGGTAAAGGTCCTTACCTTTTAGAAATGAAAACTTATCGTTACCGTGGTCATTCAATGTCCGATCCGGGTAATTACCGTAGTAAAGAAGAGATTAGCGATTACAAAGAAAATTACGATCCAATTAATAATTTTAAAAAATATGGTTTAAAGCATAATTTAGCTTCAGAAGCTGAGCTTAAAACCATAGAAAAAGAAATTAAAGTAATTCTTGAAGAGGCTTTAGAATTTGCAAAAAATAGCCCTGAGCCTTTGGCAGAAGAATTATGGACCGATGTTTATCAATAATTTGAGCAAATAATTATGGCAAAAATTACTGTAAGAGAAGCTTTGCGTGATGCAATGGCTGAAGAGATGAGAAAAGACAAATCAGTATATCTGATGGGTGAAGAAGTAGCTGAATATCAAGGTGCTTATAAAGTTAGCCAAGGTTTGCTTGATGAATTTGGTGAAAAAAGAGTAGTTGATACACCAATTACTGAACATGGTTTTGCTGGTTTAGCTATTGGTTCTGCTATGGCTGGTCTTAAACCAATCGTCGAATTTATGACTTTTAATTTTGCAATGCAGGCTATGGATCAAATTATTAATTCTGCTGCAAAAACCTTATATATGTCAGGTGGACAAGTAAAATGTCCAATAGTATTTCGTGGTCCTAATGGGGCAGCAGCTCGTGTAGCGGCGCAACATTCGCAATGTTATGCAGCTTGGTACTCAAATATTCCAGGTCTGACTGTGATTTCACCATATGATGCTACAGATTGTAAAGCTTTGCTTAAAAAAGCTATTCAAAATCCTAATCCGGTAATTTTTTTAGAAAATGAAATTACCTATGGTTACGATTTTGATTTAGATGAGGCGGCTGTTGATAACATAGAAATTGGCCAAGCAAAAATTGTTAAGGCAGGTGATGATGTTACTATTACAGCTTTTTCAATCTCTGTAGAAAGAGCCTTGCAAGCTGCTGAAATTCTAGAAAAAGAAGGTATCTCAGCTGAGGTTATTGATTTAAGAACGCTTAAGCCACTTGATACTGAAACTATCTTAAAATCTATCCGTAAAACTAATCGCATTGTAGCGGTAGAAGAAGGTTGGTCATTTTGTGGAGTTAGTGCGGAGATTGCTGCTTTGGCTGCAGAGCAAGCATTTGATTCGCTAGATGCTGAACCAGCACGTGTTGCTGCTAAGCCTGTACCATTACCATATGCTGCTAATCTAGAAAAATTAGCCTTGCCTGCGGTAGAGGATATCTGTGTTGCAGTTAGAAAAACTTGTTATAAACTATAAAAAAAGAGTGTCGCATGCCTATTGAAATTTTGATGCCAGCTTTATCACCAACCATGAAAGAGGGTAACCTCGCAACTTGGCATAAGAAAGAAGGTGATCAAGTTAATTCTGGAGAAGTTATTGCCGAAATCGAAACAGATAAAGCAACTATGGAAGTTGAAGCTGTAGATGAAGGCGTTATTGGTAAAATTGTAATTGCGGCAGGCACGCAAAATGTTGCAGTAAATCAAGTGATTGCAGTATTGCTAGAAGAGGGTGAAGATTCTGCAATTTTAGCAGATTATAAAGTGCCTGAAGCACCTGCTGCGGAGGAAGCTAAACCAGCTGAGCCTGAACCAGCAGTAACTGCAGCTCCTGTACCAACACCAGCTCCTGCTCCACAAGCTATAGCCC
>CAXDRM010000092.1:0-5071 GCA_963991775.1 uncultured Rickettsiales bacterium
CCGATAACCATCACCATAAGCATAGCCATAACCCCAACGATAATCAGCATGATTATGAGGATGACCAAATAAACGTACAGCCCTGTACATTAACTCTGCTAAAATAGGATTAGCTCGCTCAGCTATACATTGCTTGAACTTTTGATCTGCAAGCAAACGTTCTTGCTTTGAACCACCACGCCAATAAGCTAGATCATGCTCTGTACAACAATCTAACCATTGCTCACTATCAGAAAAACCACCATCAAAAAAATTACTGCAGCCATCTGTAATAAAAGGTTTAGGAGGCTCTTCTGCAGCTGATGCAGTATGAATCAAAAACAATAAAATAGTAAAAACTAACTTAAATATCACTACTTATCACTCCTTCTCACTCGCAAAATAATCAGCACCAGCCTGGTTTGAAGCAAAATATGTTTCCACCCCTTCTACAATACCTGTTATAATTTGCTTTTTATAAGCAGATTTTTTTAAATTTGCAGCATCCTTAGCATTAGAAATATAACCAATCTCAATAAGAACTGAAGGCATATTAGCATTTTTTAAAACCACAAAACCAGCAAAATGTAGCGCATTTCTTTTTACCAACACTCGAGGCTTTAGCTTGCTATGCAACATCTTAGCAAAAAGACGAGATTTATTTTGTGCATCAACTAATGATAAATCTAATAAAGCCTCAAATACATCATCCTCAAATTCATCTGCTATATCAAAACCTGCAACTAAGCCAGCCTGATTCTCTTTTTGAGCAAGCAAAGCAGCCTCTTTATTAGAAGCTGTCTCAGATAAAGTGTAAATAGATAAGCCTCGAGCCTTTTTACTTTTTGCCGCATCTGCATGTAATGAGATAAACATATCAGCATTATATTTACGCGCTATTGCAGTTCTGTGCCGCAAATGTAAAAATCTATCGCCGTTTCTAGTCATATATATTTGATATTTACCCGTTTGCACCAACGCATCTCTAAGAAAACGCGCATAATTTAATACTAAATCTTTTTCTTGGATTCTACCATGACCAATAGCTCCAGGATCACGACCACCATGCCCTGCATCAATCACAATCACCGGTTTTTTGCTAACATAATTTTTAGCAATATCAGCAAAAACATCCTCTATTGCTACATCATAAGACTCATCAATGTCAGGCTTTTTTACCGGATCTTTAATAATTTGATTAACCACCCAAATTGCTGAGAAAAAATCTTCACTATCAGTATATTGATTTGCATTTGCAACATTACCTACCAATAAAAATACCTGCAAAACAAGCAATTTAAGTGATAATTTTACTAGCTGATTAAGGCTATAGATTACTTGCATAAAATAATAAAGTTATTATAAATTGAAGCCTCCTGGACAATTTAAGACTTATAATATGAAAAAATTAATTCTGTTACTAATTTTAGTTTATATATTGGGTTTTTCTTACTTTAAACTGACATTGAGTAACAACTCAAGCAATGAAGTAAATATTTACTCCACCAGAAAAGAAAAATTCTTAAATGATCTTATTGCAGAATTCCAAAGAGATACTGGTATTAACGTAAATATTTTAAGTGATAAAGCTCCTAAATTAATTGCTAAATTACGACAAGAAGGTGGTAGATCTCCTGCAGATATTTTAATTACCTCGGATGTGATTAATATGCAAAATGCTAAATTTTTAGGATTATTGGCTAAATATAAAGATGATAATTTAGTATCTTTAGTGCCAGCTGATTATCGTGACCGTGATTTTTATTGGCTGGGCATCTCTGTACGCAAAAGATTAATTTTTGTGCACAAAAACTACCCTCATCTAGAGCAAATCAAAGAGTATAAAGATTTAGCTAACCCAGTTCACAATGACGCTCTTTTAGTAAGATCATCAAGTAACCCATATAATCAAGCTTTGATTGCTCAATTTATTTTACATTATGGTCCAGAAAAAACTCAGCAAATCTTAAATGGGATCACCAGTAATTTTGCACGCGAACCACATGGTGGCGATACTGACCAATTAAGAGCTCTAGCCCAAGGTGAAGGACAAATTGCCTTAGCAAATAATTATTACTATGAAAGGTTGAAACGTTCAGAGGATAAAATTATTCAACAATTTGTAAAAAATATTAAGGTCATTTACCCCAATCAAGATAGTTACGGTATTAATATAAATTTAAGCGCTATTGCCCTACTCAAAAACTCTAAAAATAAAGTGGCAGCCAAACAATTTATTAATTTTATGCTTTCTAAAAAAGCTCAAGATTACTTTATTGGCAAAAATTATGAAGAATCAGTAAATTTTTCACCTACTATTTATAGATATAAAAAAGATAGTGTGAATGTACAAAATTACCATAAACATGCCCTACAAGCTTTAGAATTTGCCGATCAGGCGGGCTGGAAATGAAACAATTTGATCTAGCAAATAAATTATTTATTCTAATCTTAGCATTACCTTTTGTAGTTTTATTCACTGGCATTACTCCAGCTGATTATCATCTATTAAAGCAGATCGAATTAAGCACATATTTTAGTAATAGCCTTATTATAATTTGCTTAGCATTAATTATGGCAAATATTATTGGCGTGATTTTAGCCTGGCTGAGTAGCTTTTATTATTTTAAACATAAGCGCTTATTTGAAATTATGGCTATCCTACCTTTGGCAATCCCAGCCTATATTTTAGCAATAATTTATGGCTATATTAGCGAAATTGAAATTGCCTATATTTGCCAACAAATAAGCGGTGCATATTGTCATATTTCTTTGCGCAATCTTTTTGGTGCAGCCTTAATTTTTGCTTTGGGGTTTTTTCCTTATATTTTTCTATTTTGTAAAAGCTACTTCTATAAAGTTAAAACCCAATTAATGATTGGTAGTGTCTATAATTTGACGCATCGTAAAATCTTTAAACATATTGCTTTGCCAGCCTTACTACCTGCTATTATCTCTAGCAACCTACTGATTGCTATGGAAATAGTTGCGGATTTTGGTGTAGTCAGCTTTTTTGGTATTGAAACTTTTGCTACAGAAATTTATCGCTTTTGGTTTTTTAAAAATAATATTGAAATTGCCCTACTACTCTCAGTAATTTTGTTAGTTTTTATTTTAATACTGAGCGCTCTAGGCTATTTGAGCAAAACTAAACGTAGCTATGAAATCGACCAAGTTAATTTAAATAACGAACATTTTGCTGAGCTATCTGGTAAAAAGCTATTTTATTTATGGCTTGGCGCAGGCTTAGTATTTTTCTTTAGCTTTTTGCTACCAGTACTTACTATGCTGGGTTGGAGTATCACACATTTAGATATTTTTATAGCTAAAAAAACCTTAAGCAGCCTGGCAAATAGTGTTATTCTAGCTTTGCTTGGCGGTTTATTTATCTGCTTTTGCAGCTTTTTTAATGTATCATATAATAAGCTAAATAGACGTAACCCTTCTATATTATCTCAAATTATCTCTTTAGGTTATGCCATACCAGGCTCAGTAATTGCGATTGCGGTAATTTACACTTTATTTAATATTTTTGAGCTACTTAATCTTGATATACAGCTAACTGGCATTGCTGCAATTATTGCACTAATCTATGCTTATCAAATACGTTTTACTGCTATATGTTATAATAAATTTAATAGTGGCTGGGAACAAATCTCAGATGAAGTTCAGATTGTCAGCAAAACCTTTTTAAGAAATAATTTTTTACGTACCTTTAAAATCATCTTGCCTACTTTACAAAAAACCTTTCTAGTTTCTTTATTAATTATCATGATCGAAATCAGCAAAGAATTACCAGCAACTTTAATTTTACGACCATTTAATTTTGACACTGTAGCAACTAGAACCTATATGTTAGCTTCTGATGAATCAGTAAAAGAGGCAGGAGCGACTGCCCTACTTATTGTTTTAGCTAATTTATTACCAATCTTATTTTTACAAAAATATCTATATCAAAAAACTAATGTTAAAACTTGAGAAAATTAGTTACAAAGCTGATGATCGTCTTTTAGTTGAAAATATCTCGCTTCAGGCTAAAGCAGGTAAAACTACTGTTCTACTTGGCCCTTCAGGTTCAGGTAAATCTACTTTGTTAAAAGTAATTGCTGGTATTGCCAAACAAGAATCGGGAAGAATCCTCTATCATAAAAAAGATATTAGCAATTTAAAAACAGCGGCAAGATCCATAGGCTATGTCTCGCAAAATCCTTCCTTATTACCTTTTTTAAAGATTTGGCAAAATATTTCCTTGGCAATTAGAGCAAACAAAAAAACTCAAGAAGCTAAAGCTAGAAAATTATTATTAGAAAATGATTTACTTGAATATGCTGATGCTTACCCTCAACAATTATCTATAGGTCAACAGCAACAAATCTCAATAATTAGAGCAATTGCTGCTGAAGCAAAAATTCTATTATTTGATGAGCCTTATGCAAATCTTGATTTAAAAAATAAAGATAAATTACTTAATCAAACCATCGAATTATGCAAAAAAAACTCAGCAATCAAAATTTTAGTTACGCATAATCCATATGAGGCAATGATTGCTGCTGATTATATTTATGTGATGAATCAAGGCCTCATCATGTCACAAGGTACTACTAAAGAGCTGTATGATTATCCTGACAATGAATTTATCGCTAAATTATTTGGCCTAGCTAATATTTTAGAACAAGATCAAGCACGTAAAATAATTGGCAAAAACGCCCAAAATACTGGTAAAGATTGCGCTATTTCAGAAGATATCAAATATGTAATCAGACCACATAATATTGTAATTAGCGCTGCTACTCAATCCTCAAAACATAAAGCCATCATCGAGAATAAAAAATTCTATTATGGTAAAAATCTTTATTATCTAACCAGTCTTAACAAGCAGCTAAAATTGCAAGTTATTAGCAATGAAGATTTTAACGTAGGCGATGAATGTGCTTATAAAATATTATCTTATAGCTGCTATTAACCAAATCAATATATTGTACAGGCTTTTCTAAAGGATCTCTCGGTAAAATTTTGCAACAAGTGCAAAATCACTCGAGAATCGGTTTTAATACTCTAGGTTCCTGAGTGATTTCGAACGTAGTGAGAAATT
>CAXDRM010000093.1:0-5043 GCA_963991775.1 uncultured Rickettsiales bacterium
CTTATTTAAACGACTAACTTTACGTGAAGCAGTTTCTTTTTTTATAACGCCTTTGCTAACACCTTTCATAATGTTAGATTCAGCATTTATAAAAGCAGTTTTAATTTCTTCAGCTTTTTTACCTGCAATTGCATCATGTAATTTTCTGATAGCAGTTTTTATTTTAGAACGACGTTGTACATTAATGACAGTGTTCTTTTCAGTTTGTCTAATTCTTTTTTTTGCAGATTTATGATTAGCCATAAAATTTTATTAGTATTGTTAATAAAGAAGGCGTATTCTAGTTGCGAATATCAAATGGGTCAAGAGTTTTCTATGAGCGAAAATATTGCGGTAATTGTAGCGGCAGGTAGAGGAATCCGCTGCGCAGGCGATGCACCAAAACAATATAAAGAAATTGCTGGTAAAGCGATGCTGCTTTATTCGATTGAGTTATGCAAAAAAATTAAAGAAATCTCGCGTATTATCTTAGTAGTAAATGAAGAGCATCAAGAATTTTACCAAGATATTGTAGCGCTTAACCATATTACTGATATAGTTTATGGTGGTGCAACACGTGCTGCTTCTGTAGTTAATGCCTTAAAATATGCTAAGCAATATGCACCAAAAAATATTTTAATTCATGATGGGGCACGTCCTTTTGTAACTGCAGAAATTATTAAAGAGGGTTTTGCTAAATTAAAAACTACGCAAGCTGCCATACCGGTGATCAAAGTAGCAGATAGTGTAAAACAGCTTAGTGGACGTAAATTAGTCAGTGTTGCTAGAGATGAATTATATCTAGCGCAAACGCCACAATTTTTCGTGTATGATTTAATTGCTAATTGTGCAGAGCAAGCAAGCTCATATGATTTTACTGATGAGGCGCAGCTGGTCGAGCAATCTGGTTATAATGTTGAAATTTTTCCTGGATCCTTAGCCAATTATAAGATAACAACAGCAGAAGATCTAGAACGAGCAAGAAGACAAATGCAACAAGAAGATAATTATCGCACAGCTTTTGGTTATGATTTGCATAAATTATCTGAGCGAGGCCAAGATGCAGAAATCATGCTTGGTGGTGTGGCGATTAAGCATGATCAAAAAATCATCGCACATTCTGACGGTGATGTTTTATTACATGCTTTAACAGATGCTTTGCTTGGGGCTGCAGCTCTTGGCGATATAGGTGAGCATTTTCCTGATAGCGATCCGCAATATAAAGGTAAAAATTCTAAGTTTTTTGTACAAGAGGCTTTAGCTAAGCTTAAAGCTAAAAATTTTAAAATTTGTAATTTAGATAGTTTAATTATTTGTGAGCAGCCTGCTATTACTCCGCATAAGGCAAAAATAAAAGCAAATCTTGCTAAGCTGCTTAATTTAACAATGGAACAAGTAAATATTAAAGCAACAACACATGAAGGTTGTGATGCTTTAGGTAAGCAAGAGGCAATAGCCGCACAAGTTAATATTTTAGTTAAGCAGGCATAAATGACTAATACTCCACTTAAAAAACAACCTTATAAATTTTTTAGCATTACTCATTTGGCGGTAACAATGTTTGGTTTGGGGCGTATAAAATATATGCCTGGCACGATAGCATCGTTAGTTACCACAGCATATTTTTATATGTTTATTTTGATAGGTGATCTAAATTTTTTAGAGCATTATTTTTATTTACTCATTGTTACGGCGGCAGCTTTTCCTTTTACTTCAAGTTACATAAATAAAACTGGTGTTAAAGATCCCAAAGAGGTGGTGATAGATGAATATTGTGGACAATATTTGGCTTTGCTAATTAGCACGCAATTTTATTTCAGCTTTTTTAGTAATACAGATTATGTGTTAGTTTTAGTCATTTTTGCTTTTATCTTTTTTAGAGTTTTTGACATTGTTAAGCCTTCATATATTGGCTATTGCGATAAAAATTATTCAGGAGCTTTAGGTGTAATGCTTGATGATTTAGTAGCAGGTGTAGCAGCAGGCTTTACAACGATTTTTGCTATGTCACTTTTACATTTAGTTTAATGTTTTACAGCTGGCGGATTAACAGATTAGTAAAAAAGCTATTATGGTTTGATATTAAGTTAGCCATAGCAGAATCCTGTACAGGAGGGATGCTTGCTAGCTATATCACTAATATTTCTGGCAGTTCAAAATTACTAGATAGCAGTTTAGTTACATATTCGAATCAGGCTAAACAAAATCTTTTAGATGTAAAAGCTGCTACTTTAAAAAAATATGGAGCAGTTAGTGCAGAAACCGCAAAAGAAATGTTGCTTGGTGTAAAGAAAGCTAGGCGAGTTGAATATGCTATTGCCATTACAGGCATTGCTGGTCCTAGATCAGATGATACAAAAAAGCCCGTGGGTTTAGTTTATATCGGAGTTCTCACTAAAAAGCAGAATGTTATTAAAGAATATAACTTTTCCGGCACGCGCAAGCAAATTAGAAAGCAAGCTTGTCTTGCTGCGCTAAAATTATTTCGTAAGGCTTTGTAGCTTACCCATGCAAGAAGTTAAGAATATGTTTTATCGCTCAGGTAATCCTTAAAAGGATCTCTCGGTAAAACGCTTATTTCATTCGCGTCACTCGAGAACCGGTTTATTTCTTCAGGTTCCTGAGTGATTTCGAGCAAAGCGAGAAATTGTACCGAAGGGCCGGTTGAGTCTTAGGTTTTATAGCTGCTCAATATGATAATTTAGGGGGATTCTAAAACTTTATTAGCTTGCTTGATAAAGGCCTCTAACATCTGGCGATGGGCCATGCGCAGTACAGGGCTTAGGATAATACTTAAAGTTGCAGATTTTAATTCAAAATCTATAAAGAAATCAATTTCTGTTCTGCCATCATCTAAAGTTTTAAAAAGCCATTTATTATTAAGATATTTAAACGGACCTTTAGTTTGCGTAACATCAATTAAATTCTCTAATTTGCCTTTAGTAATTATTACCTCTGAGACGTAAGATTTTTTAATATTTTTAAATTTAATAGTTAGCTCAGCGTAAAAATGTTCTGCTGCTTCTTGGCTAATAATGCGTGCCGCGCTGCACCAAGGTAGAAATTCTGGGTATTTCTCAACATCTGCAATTAAGTTGCATAAATCATCTTTGTGAAATTCTGATATGATTACTTCTTTATGAATGGACATAAATGTTTGGATAATTTAATTAAAGTTGTGAACTATAAATTATTTATTATGCAGTTAAAAATCAATAGCTTTGCAGAGTATGAAGAAAGAGTTAAATTAGCAGAGGCTAATCCAGAAAATTACTGGGCAGAGTTAGCTGAAAATTTTACCTGGCAGGAAAAATGGCAAAAAATCTGTGAGCATAATCTAGAAGAAGGTAAATGCGCATGGTTTCAAGGTGCTAAATTAAATATCACAGAAAATATCATTGATCGTCATTTAGCTAAGCGTGCTTCTGATACTGCTATATTATGGGAAAGTAACGAGCTTGATGGTCCGCACCAAAAAATTACTTTTCAGCAATTGCATGATGAGGTAGCGCGTTTTGCTCATCTATTAAAAAGTAAAAATATCTCTAAAGGTGATCGCGTTATAATTTATATGCCTATGGTACCAGAAGCTGTATATGCTATGCTTGCTTGTGCCAGAATTGGCGCGGTGCATTCTGTGGTATTTGCTGGATTTTCTGCTAAAGCTTTACAAGGCCGGGTTAATGATTGTGCAGCAAAATTAGTGATAACAGCCGATTATTTATATCGCGGTGCTAAAACTCTTAAATTAATTGATATTGTAAATGATGCCTTAATAGATGCCAACACAGTAGAAAATGTCTTATTACTTAAAAGAGCCGGTGCTGCAATTGATTGCGTAAAGCCTGTTACTATTATTAATGATGTAATTAAGGATTTTCCTGCAAATTTTACTGCAGAAATAATGGATGCTGAAGATCCATTATTTATTTTATATACTTCCGGTTCTACTGGTAAGCCAAAAGGTGTCTTGCATAGTATTGCAGGCTATATGCTATATACTGCTTATTCTTTTCAAAATGTATTTCAATATCAACAAGGACAAAAGTTTTTTTGTACAGCAGATATCGGTTGGATAACCGGGCATAGCTATATGGTGTACGGACCACTACTTAGTGGTGCAACTATTATAATGTTTGAAGGAGTGCCAACCTATCCAACACCATCACGTTTTTGGCAGATTATTGATAAATATCAAGCTGAGATTTTCTATACTGCTCCAACTGCAATTAGAGCATTAATGCAATGTGGTGATGAATATGTGGCAGATTATGATTTAAGCTCTTTACAAGTGTTAGGCACTGTAGGTGAGCCGATTAATTTGGAAGCATGGCAATGGTATAATGATAAAATAGGTAAAAATAATTGTGCTATTGTTGATACTTGGTGGCAAACAGAAACAGGTGGCATTGCTATTTCACCATTAGGAAATCTTACTAAATTAAAACCATGCTATGCAACTTTACCTTTGCCAGGAATTTTTCCAATTATTGTAGATAAGGATGGCAGTGAGATTACTGAGCCAAATGTCACTGGTAATTTATGTATGAAATATCCTTGGCCTTCGATGATTAGATCAGTCTGGGGTGATCATGCAAGATGTATTAAAACCTATTTTAGTGATTTTAAAGGTTATTATTTTTCAGGTGATGGTGCATATAAAGATACTGATGGTTACTTTAGAATTACTGGTCGTGTTGATGATGTAATTAATGTTTCTGGACATCGTTTAGGTACAGCAGAAATTGAAGATGCTATTAATATGCATGCAGAAGTAACTGAATCTGCAGTGATTGGTTTTCCGCATGAGATAAAAGGTGAGGGTATTTATGCTTTTGTAGTAGCTGGTCGTAATTATCCAGAATTAGCTGCTGAGATTATTGCTAAGGTTCAAGAAGAGATTGGTGCAATTGCCAAGCCTGATCAAATTAAGTTAGTTTCTGATTTGCCTAAAACTAGATCAGGAAAAATCATGCGTCGTATCTTGCGTAAGATTGCTAGCGGTGAAGAAGATTTAGGCGATGTTTCAACCTTAGTTAATCCTGATATTGTTGCTGAGTTGAA
>CAXDRM010000094.1:0-5030 GCA_963991775.1 uncultured Rickettsiales bacterium
TTGCTCATTTATCTTGGGCGATAGATCAAACCTTAATGCCACTTGCCTTCAAATTATTTTTGGATGCATTATTAGAATTTACTGGTGATCGCCAAGAAGTTTGGTCGGTGATTTTATTTCCTATATTGCTTGGTGCTGGTTTATGGATTTTGACCGAGCTAATGTATCGTACTTATGATTTTACGGCTGCTAAGGCATTTCCTAAGCTTGCTGCCAATATTAGAATTTATATGAGTGCTTATGTAGCTAAACATTCATATCAATATTTTGCAGATAATTTTTCAGGTTCTATCACGGGTAAAATCAATGATATGGCTAGTGATACTAAAATAGTAATTGAATCATTTCTGATGTTTTTTATTCCAACCATAGTAGCAATGGCCATAGGTTTAAGCATTTTTGCCAGCTTGCACCCTCTTTTTGCCTTGGTGGTGTTATGTTGGTTTAGCGTGCATATAGGAGCGTCTTTATTAATGGCTAAGAAATGTAATAATTTGGCATATATCCATTCTGAGTCACGTAACAAATTAACTGGCAAGCTAGTCGATTTTTTTACTAATATTGCCACAGTTAAAGCTTTTGCTCGTAGTCAAACAGAGTTAGCTGAGCTTAAAATTGCCCAACAGGAAGAATATGAAAAACATGTCAAAATGTGGCGTCTTTTATGTTTTATCAGATTATTTCAGGGTAGTTTCTGTTTTTTGATGATGGGTGTTTTTACTACCTGGTTGATGATTGTAAAATGGCAACAAGGTATAATCACTACAACAGAGGTGGTGTATATTTTCTATACTAGTTGGGGTTTAACAATGATGTCTTGGGTTAGCGGTTGGCAAATTCCTGAATTTTTTAAAAGTCTTGGTGTATGTCAGCAAGCTTTTACGGTGATAGCTGAAGAATGTCAGGTAAAAGAGCTAAAAAATGCTAAGAAATTACAGATAAAAAAACCTGAGATTATTTTTGAGCAAGTAAGTTTTAATTATGGAGAAGAGCAGCAGCTATTTGAAGAAAAGAATATTACCATTAAAGCCGGACAAAATATTGGCTTAGTTGGTGATTCGGGTAGTGGTAAGACTAGCTTAGTAAAGTTATTGCTCCGTTTTTATGATATTGATTCAGGCAAAATTACTATTGATGGTCAAGATATTAGTAAGGTAAGATTAGAATCGCTGCGCGCTCAAATTGCTTATATTCCTCAAGATCCAGGATTATTTCACCGCTCAATTTATGATAATATTGCCTATGGAAGTGAGAGAGCGACTAAGGCGGGGGTAATTAAAGCAGCTAAGCAAGCATATTTACATGATTTTATTATGAGCTTGCCTAATAAATATGAAACTTTAGTTGGTGAGAGAGGAGTAAAATTATCTGGAGGGCAGCGTCAGCGTATCGCAATTGCTAGAGCAATTTTAAAAGATGCTAAGATTTTAATTCTAGATGAGGCAACCTCAGCGCTTGATTCTGTGACGGAAAAATATATTCAAGATAGCTTAGCAAATCTTTTTAAAGATAAAAAACGTACGGTGATTGCTATAGCGCACCGCTTAGCTACTCTTAAAAATATGGATGAGATAATGGTACTTGATCAAGGTAAAATAGTGGAGCAGGGCAGCCATGCAGCTTTGTTACGCAAAAAATCTAGTATTTATAAAAAATTGTGGCAGCTACAGCTTATGCATAGTTGATAATTCTTTGGTTAATTCATAAAGACCAATAGCTTCGATATTTTCAGCAAGAGGATAACGATCTGCGCCAGAATGTACTATAAAAGCATGCTCAGGCTGTAGATCGCTTAAAGCGCTATGAAAGCCTTTGCTGGTCCTAGCGCTTAGGCCGTGCTTAATTTCGATGGCCCATAATTTTCCCTCAGCAAATTCAATAATTAAATCAATTTCAGCGCCAGCTGCAGTGCGATAAAAACTTGCTTTAGCTTGCCAAGGTAAATTTGCAAGTAAGGTTTCAAGAGCAAAAGCTTCAAAGCTTTGTCCTACTGCTGGATGGCCACTAAGTTGGTTAAAATTAGTAATACCAAGTAAAGCATGCATTAAACCACTATCACGAATATAGGTTTTAGGTGATTTAACTAGTCTTTTGCCTAGATTAGCATGTAAAGGTGGCAAACGGCGTACTAATAATAAATCAACCAATAAATCAATATAGCGCGTTACTGATTGGGTGCTAACATCTAAATTACGCGCTAGTTGAGTAGCATTTAATAAGCTAGCTTGATTATGTGCTAACATAGTCCAGAGACGCTGCATGGTTGTTGCTGGTACTCTAGGACCAAACATGGGTATATCACGCTCTAAATAGGTGCGAATAAAATCTTGGCGTAGTGCAAAGCTTTCTGCATCATTTTGGGCTAAATAACTATCTGGAAAGCCACCGCGCAACCATAATTTATCACGCTCTGCCCGTTCATTAGCAATTTCAGTAACTAATAGCGGAGACATATTAATGTAAGCAATTCTACCTGCTAGAGTCTCTGATTGACGCATTAATTCAATGGCTGCTGAGCCAAGAATCAGAAAGCGATTTTTAGCTTTATTATTACGCCTTCCTTCATCAATAATACCGCGCAGATTAGCAAAGATCTCAGGCATTTGCTGTATTTCATCTAAAATAACTAAGTGATATTCATTAGCTGTAAAAAACAAATTAGGATTAGCCAATTTATCACGATCATCGGGATTTTCTAAATCAAGGTAAATGGCACCAGATTTTTGCCCAATTTCTAGTGCTAAAGTAGTTTTACCAACTTGACGTGGTCCGATAAGTGCTACAGCAGCTTGACGCTGTAAAGCAGCTTCAACTTGTTTAATTATGTTTCTTCTAATCATTTTTTAATAATAGTATTTATCTGGAATAATTACAAGGATATTTGCTGTTATCCTTGTAAATCATCCAAAGCTTGGAATAATTACAAGGATAAAGTCTGTTTCTGAAAAATAAAAATGCGCTTAGCTATAGAGAAAGTATCACTCTTATTTCACTTAACTTGGCGAGCACATGCGTGAAAGTAATAGTAAAACTTTCCTTATAGGTTAAAAGATAGTGCTTGGTACTAGACAGCTATGTTGCAAACTAGCAGAACTAAAGCTATAGTGCGGCAAAACTTAGAGAAATTAGCAATGTCTATCAGAAATATCGCAATTATTGCCCATGTGGATCATGGGAAAACCACCTTGATTGATGCCATTCTACAACAAAGCGGCGTGTTCCATGCAAAAGAACAAGTAGCTGAACGTATTATGGATAGTAATGATCTGGAAAAAGAGCGTGGTATTACTATTCTAGCTAAATGTACCGCAGTTAATTGGCAGAACAGCAAGGTAAATATTATTGATACACCAGGACATGCTGATTTTGGTGGTGAAGTAGAGCGCGTACTTTCCATGGTAGAAGGTGTGGTACTTTTAGTAGATAGTGCCGAAGGTGCGATGCCCCAAACTAAATTTGTGCTTTCTAAAGCTTTAAGCCTGGGCCTTAAGCCAATAGTAGTAATTAATAAGATTGATCGTCCGGATCGCCGTGAAGATGAAGTATTGGATGAAATTTTTGATTTATTCGTTTCGCTTGAAGCAAATGATGAGCAGCTTGATTTTCCAACAATTTATGCTTCTGGGCGTGATGGTTGGGCAGTAACAGAAGTAGGTGATGAACAAAAAGATTTAGCACCATTAATGGATTTAGTTTTAGAATATGTACCGGAACCTAAAACCAGAGAAGGGGATTTTGCGATGCTTGCTAGTATCTTGCAGCCAGATAGCTATTTGGGGCCTACTCTTACTGGAAAGGTCTATGCTGGTACTGGTAAGGTAAATATGAGTGTAAAATCACTTAATCTAAATGATGAAACAGTTGATCAATCACGACTTACAAAATTATTTACTTTTAAAGGAGTTGAGAAGGTGCCAGTCGAAGAAGTAATAGCTGGTGATATTGTAGTAGTAGCTGGCTTACCTAAAACCAACGTATCAGATACAATTTGCGCTACTAATGTAGAAGAAGCGATTCAAACTACTCCTATTGATCCACCAACCATGTCGATTACTTTAAGCGTGAATGATTCACCACTGGCTGGTAGATCAGGTAGTAAAGTAACTTCGCGTGTTATTCGTGACCGCTTACTTGAAGAGGCTGCAACTAATGTAGCCATTACTTTTACGGAAGGTAAGAATAATGATTCTTTTGAAATAGGTGGGCGTGGTGAATTACAGTTAGGTGTATTAATTGAGAATATGCGTCGTGAAGGTTTTGAGCTTTCTGTATCGCGTCCAAAAGTATTATTTAAAAAAGATGAACAAGGTAAATTACTAGAGCCAATAGAAGAGGTGGTAATAGATGTTGATGAAGAATTTTCTTCAGCAGTAATTGATCGTCTTAATCAGCGTAAAGCAGAAATGACTGAAATGAAGCCTACTGGTGGTAATAAAACACGTTTAATCTTTAAAGTGCCTTCGCGTGGCATGATTGGTTTTCAAGGTGAGTTTTTGACTATCACTAAAGGAACGGGCGTGTTAAATCGTATTTTCCATTCTTACGAGCCACATAAAGGTGAGCTTAATAAGCGTAAAAATGGTGTGTTAATCTCGATGAATCAAGGTGATGCAGTAGGTTATGCGCTTAATAATTTGCAGGATCGCGGTATAATGTTTGTTGATTCTGGAGAGGCAGTTTATGAAGGAATGATTATAGGTGAGCATAATCGTGATAATGATTTGGAGGTTAATATTCTAAAAGCTAAGCAATTAACTAATTTTAGAGCAGCTGGTAAGGATGATGCGGTTAAAATTACTCCACCTAAAAAAATGACTCTTGAGCAAATGATTGCCTATATTGAAACTGATGAGCTAGTGGAAGTTACGCCTGAGGATTTGAGGCTGAGGAAAGCTATACTTGACCCGCATGCCCGCAAACGTGCCGCCAAAAAATTGGACAGTTAAATTTTTGGCTCGGACCACCTATTCTCATTTTCCTCTAAAAAAATCTCTTACGTATGTTTAGATACGCTGCGAGCTTTTTTTAGA
>CAXDRM010000095.1:0-4862 GCA_963991775.1 uncultured Rickettsiales bacterium
TATGAGTTCGATACCTAATATACTTACAGCCCTGCGCATTTTTCTAATACCTATTTTAGTATTCTCTTTTTTTGTGGATGGCGTGTTATCAAATTGGCTAGCTGCTACCTTATTTGGCATTGCTTCACTTACAGATTTTTTTGATGGCTATTTAGCACGTCTTTTAAAAGCTGAATCAAGCCTAGGTAAATTACTTGACCCTATTGCTGATAAATTACTGGTTACCACCGCCCTAATCATGTTAATTCATTTTGGTGATGGTGATTTATTAATCACTATTCCAGCTATTATTATCTTATTTCGTGAAATTTTTGTATCGGGTCTCAGAGAGTTCTTAGCCGAGATAAATGTTGGCTTGCCGGTTAGTAAATTAGCAAAATGGAAAACTACTGTACAAATGATTTCTCTTGCAATATTAATTCTAGGTGATAAAGGATCTGGTATAGAATATACCGATCAGTTAGGAAGAATTGGACTAGCTATCGCAGCTTTTTTAACTGTAATTACTGGTTTGGTATATTTTAAAACATCATTAAAACATATAAAGGGGTAACATGAAGAAGGGTTTTACACTATTAGAGATGTCAATTGTAGTTGTAATTATTGGCTTTATTTTTGCTATAATTACTACTGGTCAAAAATTAGTTAATAATGCTAAAAATAACAGACTAATTATGGATCTCGGTGAGGTTGTAGATTACTATAATATCTTCAAAGTTGCTTATGATGACCCTCCTGGTGACTATGAAAATGCTAATTTCCAATTTGGTGGAACTAATGGTAATGGTAATGGTTTTGTTGATGGTAGTGAAGATGATCATTTTTTCACCCATATGGAGCTTGCTGATATCGCACCAGATTATGGTTATACTAATGAATATAAATTTCCATCACGCCCTGATTCTATTTTAGTGGCAGCCAGTAATGGTAGCTCTACCTCAAACAGAATGCCAACTTCTACAAATTATTTAGTTGCTTATGGTCAAAGTGATTCTTCTAGCGGTTGGTTAGTAAGAACTACCGATGCTTATAAGATTGATAAAAAGCTTGATGATGGTCGTGCTACTGCAGGAAAAATCGCTGGTTTCGATGCAGGTACTGGTAATTATTCAGGCTCTGACACTAACTGTATTGATGGTGATGCCTATAATGTAGGCAATACTGAAAATGGTGGCTGTACCCTAATCATCAATATCGACCAACTTAAATTCTAATCATATAAAGTATCTGGTAGGATTTTAGCAGCCTACCCTAAACTTGCTAATTTTCACTTTGCAGATTATAAGGGGTGTCTATTGTAACAGGTGAAAAATGTCTGATTTAATCCTTAAAGATTTTACAGAAAAATTAACAAATATTGGCGATCTAGATAGACTAGAAGAGCTGCGTCTAGAATTTCTAGGCAAAAAAGGTTTAGTCTCACAAGAACTTGCCACTCTTGGTAAATTAGACCCTACACAGCGCCAAGCAAAAGGTAAGACTCTAAATCTACTCAAAAATCAAATCCTTGCTGAATTACAAAATAAAAAAACTGAATTAGCAAATCAAGCTCTTGAAAAGCAATTAAATAGTGAAGCTTTAGATGTAACCTTGCCAAGCAGAAATTTACCTACAGGCTCACTTCATCCTATTACGCAAGTTACAGCTGAAATTGTTGATATTTTTGCTAATCTTGGCTTTAGCGCAGTAGATGGTCCAGAAATTGAAGATGATCACCATAATTTTACTGCGCTTAATATTGCTGAGAATCATCCAGCACGACAAATGCATGATACATTTTACTTGCAAGATCTAAAATATTTACTACGCACCCATACTTCTTCTGTGCAAATTCGTACCATGGAAAATGGCAAGCCTCCTTTTGCGATAATTGCTCCAGGAAAAACTTATCGCTCTGATTCTGATGCTACCCATACACCAATGTTTCATCAGATTGAGGCACTTTATATAGCTGAAAATGTAAGCATGGCTAATTTAAAATATTGTATTAAAAGCTTCACTGAAAAATTTTTTGGTGAAAAAATTGATCTGCGTTTTCGTAGTAGCTTTTTTCCTTTTACCGAACCTTCAGCTGAAGTTGATATTGGCTGCAAAATGCATGCTGATCATATTGATCTAAAAGGCTCTGGTGATTATCTCGAGATTATGGGCTGTGGTATGGTTCATCCAAATGTGCTAGCTAATGTAGGTATTGATCCAGAAAAATATAATGGTTTTGCCTTGGGTATGGGTATTGAAAGAATTGCCATGCTTAAATATGGCATGCGCGATTTACGCCAATTTTTTAATCCAAAACCAGATTGGAGTGCTTGTTATAATTTTAAACCCCATCAAATAGCCTAATGAAAGTAGCTGTCGTTCTTTTTAATCTAGGTGGCCCTGACAAGCTAGATTCAGTAAAGCCATTTTTATTTAACCTCTTTAATGATAAAGCGATTATTGGTGCGCCAAATCCAATACGTTTTTTACTAGCGAAACTTATCTCTAGTCGCAGAGAAAAAACGGCTCAAGAAATTTATGAACATCTTGGCGGCAAATCACCTATTTTAGAAGAAACTGAAGCACAGCGTAAATTGCTAGAAGATTTGCTTAATGGTAGCAAAACCCAAAAATCTCTTAAAAAAGCAACTAAGTTTAAATGTTTTATTACCATGCGTTACTGGCATCCTTTTGCTGAAGAAACTGTGAATCAGGTTAAAAAATTTAAACCACAAAAAATTATCTTATTACCGCTCTATCCACAATTTTCAACAACTACTAGCGCCTCGTCTTTTGAGGATTGGCATAAACATAGTAAAAAAGCAGGTCTTGCTGTAAATACTACAGAGATTTGCTGTTATCCACATCATCCAGATTTTATTGCAGCACATGTGACACAAATTAAGAATACTTTAAAAAAATTACCTAAAAAACCTTATCGTATTTTATTTTCAGCACATGGTTTACCACAAAAAATTATTGATAAAGGTGATCCTTATCAGTGGCAAGTTGAATATTCGACTGCCCATATTGTCGAGCAATTAAAAATTAAAGATTTGGATTATCGTATTTGTTACCAAAGTAAAGTTGGACCTCTAAAATGGTTAGAACCAAGTACAGAAACCGAAATTGAAAATGCTGCCAAAGATAAAGTTACTTTGGTAATCGTACCAATTGCTTTTGTATCAGAACATTCTGAGACTTTAGTTGAGCTAGATATTGAATATAGAGAGCTGGCTGAAGAACATGGTTTAAAAAATTATTATCGCGTGCCAACTCTTAGCGCAAATAAAAAATTTATAGAAAATTTGGCAAATCTCTGTATATCAAAATTAGGGGGTAAAAAAGATTTTTATAGTGAAAGAATCTGCCCCAATAATTTTTGCAAATGTTTTTTAAACGGAAAATAACAAAAATATTAATATGGAAAATATCATAGCATTAGTCGCAGCATATTTTGTAGGTTCAATTCCATTTGGTTTGCTCCTTACTAAAATTTTTGGCAAAAAAGACATCAGACAAGAAGGCTCAGGCAATATTGGTGCTACTAATGTGGTAAGAGTTGCTGGTAAAAAACTAGGAATGGTTACTTTTGCACTTGATGCGCTTAAAGCTGTATTTGCTTTAGTAATCGCCTTATATTTTCTTAAAGTTAATAATGCACTTATTTTAAATTGTGTGGTGGGTTTAACAGTTGTGGGTCATTGTTTTCCGCTTTGGTTAAAATTTAAAGGTGGTAAAGGTGTTGCTACTTTTCTAGGTGGCTTAGTATTTTATAATCCAGGCTTTGCTTTATTAATTATGCTAGGCTGGTATATATTTTTCTATATTACCCGCATTGTTTCGGTTGCATCAATCGTGATTATGTTGGCAATTAGCGTTTTTTATCTGCTAGATTTTAACCTAGATATGCTAGCTTTTATTTTAACTCCTTGGCTAGTAATTTATATGCATCGCGAAAATATCAAACGCATTATTGCTGGCACAGAAAGCAGCTTTAAAAAATAATCTTTCCAGCTGGCTATCTGCATGATTAATAATTTAAATATTTCTTTCGAATTTTTTCCTCCCAAAAATAGAGCTATGTCTTTAGCTTTATGGCGTGCAGTACAAAAATTAGAAACTCTAAATCCAGAATTTGTTTCAGTCACTTATGGCGCTGGTGGTTCTACGCGTGAAAGAACTCATAAAACTATCCAAAAGATTTTAAAAAATACTCAACTAAAACCTGCTTCACATCTTACTTGTATTGGCGCTAGTAAGGCAGAAATTGCCCAAATTGCTAAAAAATATTGGAAGATGGGTGTTAGACATATTGTGGCACTGCGTGGTGATTTGCCAGATGGCTATCAACATCCACAAGATGGTTATGATTATGCTTATGAATTAGTCGCTGGTCTAAAGGAAATTGCTGATTTTGATATTTCTGTGGCAGGCTATCCTGAGAAGCATCCAGAAGCTAAATCTCTTGAAGCAGATTTAGATAATCTCAAACGTAAAATTGATGCTGGTGCTAATAAAGTTATTACGCAGTTTTTTTTCGATAATAATAAATTTTATGATTATTTAAATCTGATTGAGAAAAAACAAATTAAAGCACAAATTATACCAGGTATTTTACCTATCGTAAATTTTGAACAAATGCTTAAATTTGCCAAAATGTGTGAAACTCATGTACCGGACCATTTTCATCAATTATTTGCTAAACAATTTACTGATGAAAATTCACGTAATTTATTAGCAGCCCATGTAGCAATGGCTCAATGTACTGATTTAGTAAAAAATGGTATAAATAATTTTCATTTTTATACATTGAACCGCGCCGAGCTAGTACTTGCAATCTGCCATATTCTTAAATATGATGGCGCAGCTAAATAATAAAA
>CAXDRM010000096.1:0-4836 GCA_963991775.1 uncultured Rickettsiales bacterium
ATCATACACATAGTTCATTAAGGGCACGATTAAGGTTCCTGAGTGATTTCGAACGCAGTGAGAAATTGTACCGAAGGGCCAAGAGATCCTTCAGCAAACTACAACTTCACTAAATACTCAACCAACTCAGCTTGCGATAAAAATTGCTCATTTCCTGTTACAAAATTTTTAAGCTGCAACTGATCATTTTTAATTTCATCCTCACCACAAATTACTACATATTGCGGCGCATGCTTGGCAGCTTTTTTAAGCTTTTTACCTAAATTGCCACCACCTAAAATTTGTTCTACAGTTAAGTTCTGCTGACGCAAAAGCTGCACTAATTTTAACACATAATCTTGCTGCTGCTCACTAAAAGCCACCACAATTATTTTTTGCTTCTGCTGTAAATCTAACTCAGCAAGCTCTACTAAACGCTCCAAACCACCAGCAAAACCAACAGCTGGTGTAGCTTTACCTCCCATCTGTGCAATTAAATTATCATATCTACCACCAGCAAATACCGCATTCTGGGCACCAAGTAATTCGGTAGTATATTCAAAAACTGTCTGAGTATAATAATCTAGACCACGCACTAATTTGGGATTTAATTTAAAGGAAATATTAAAAGCTGATAATTTTTCTTGTAGCTTAGCAAAAAATTCTTGATCCTCAGCTGAGTAAAATTCATCAATTGCCGGTGCATCTTCTAAAATTTGCTGATCATCTGCAGATTTACTATCTAAAATACGTAATGGATTAACCTCCAAACGTTTCTGACTATCTTCAGAAAGCTGACTGCGATAATCTTGCAAATATGTTTTAAGAGCTGCACGATAATTTTGCCTTGCTTCGGGTGAACCTAAAGAATTAAGCTCTAATGTTACCTTCTGCTTAAGACCTAGATGCTCTATTAATTCATTAAGTAGCAATAACATCTCTAATTCTGCTAAATATGACTCATTACCAAAAATCTCAAAATTTAATTGGTAAAATTGTCTCTGCCGACCTTTTTGCGGTCTTTCATAACGAAATAACGGACCATAGCTAAAAAATTTAAGCGGCAATTTATCATAAAGCCCATTAGTAATCACACTACGCGCTATACCTGCTGTAAATTCAGGGCGTAAAGTAACTTGATTTTCACCCTTATCAATAAAGCTATACATTTCTTTATTAACAATATCAGAACTTTCACCTAAGACTCTTTTATAGGTACTGCTTTGCTCTAAAATCGGAAAATAAGCTTTAGAGAAATTGTAATTTTTAGCTAGCTGACTTGCAGCAGCAACTATTGCCGAAAATTTTTCAGCATCTGCTAAAATCACATCTTTAAAACCACGCAAAATTGCTAAATCACTCATTTGAAACTTTCTTTAAAAATTTTTAAATGCGCTTTATCGCTCGATTTATCTAAAAAGTCATGTACTTCCTTAAGAGAATTTTCATAAGATTGACTAGTAATCATGCCATTATGCAAAGCATAGCTTAGATAGACCAAATAAGTATTAAGCACATCTGTTTCACAATAATCTCTAATTTCAGCGAGTTTACCCTGCTTATATAATTCAAATACGGTGCTACCATCAACGTCAACTTTACCCGGATAACCAAAGACTTTACAAGCCTCATCTAATTTCATACGACCAGCAGCAAAATAATCGGTCATTGTCTCATGCAAGTCACAATGCCAATCGCTAGAATAACGCTGAGTGTAGCTATTCCATTTATCACCTAATTTATAAATATTACTACTTATACCATGTTTCATGGCCCGCAATTTAAGTACGGGCAAATCAAAAGCGCGACCATTATATGAAACTAAACGCGGAGTTTTTTGCTCAATATAGCGAAAAAAGCCTTTGATTAATTCTGCTTCACTAGATTCTAAAGTACCACCTGAGCGAATTTCTTTAATTTCATATTCTTCACCTGCCTCACCTTGATGAATAGCGATATCTGCAAATGAAATAGCAACTATCTTATGAAAAATTGGTTTGAGAAAAACTTCTTCTCTTGGCTTAGAATCATCATAATGAGCAGCAATTTTAGTGTAAATCTCATCATCGCTAGCCTCAGGCAAATTAAGCAAAGCTCTTGCTGACTCTAAATCAGGAATTGTCTCAATATCAAAAACAAAAAGATTTTTCTTTATACCAATCACAGCTTCTATTATATTTTGTGAGATCACATTTTAACCATTATGTTTAAAAAAACATTATTCTTTTTTTGCATAAATTTTTTTATTTGGAAATCAGCTTGGGCAATTAGTCTAATTCGTGATGCACAAACAGAAAATTTTATCGAAGATCTGATCAGACCAATTTTGGTAGCAGCTAATTTAGAAGGACAAGTAAAACTTTATATTGTTAATGATCCAAGCATTAATGCCTTTGTGGCAGGAGGGAAAAACATCTTCATTAATACTGGTACCATTACTTATGGCAATTCACCACTTGGTTTAATTGGAGTATTGGCACATGAAACTGGTCACATTACTGGTGGGCATTTAGCACGCATGTCTCTAGATTTAAAACAAGTTAATCAGCAAATGGCATTAGGCTATCTTTTGGGTATTGCTACAGCTTTAATTGGTAATGCAGATGCAGGGCAAGCATTAATTTTAGGTAGCTCGCATGCAGCAGAACGACAATTTTATAGTTTTAGTACCAAGCATGAAGAAGCAGCTGATGAGGCAGCACTTAAATTTTTAGATGAAGCCGGAGTAAGTGCCAAAGGACTTTTAGAATTTTTTAAAAACATCAAAGCGAATGAAAGAATCTATTTTGATACTATAAATCCCTATACTAGAACTCATCCACTTACTTCAGCACGTATTTCCCGTATCAGTGAACATCTTAATAATTCTGAATATAGCGAAGTTTTTTTAAGTCCAGAACTTAACAAACAATATCAATTAATCAAAACTAAATTATTAGCATTTTTAGAACCTGCCGAAGAAGTATTGCGTAATTATGATACAGAAACTGAAAATGGAAAATTAGCGCATATTATTGCTAATCATCGTCTTGGCAATAGCAAGGTTGCGCTAAAAATCTTTGAAACTTTAAAAAACAAAGCAGATCCTTACATGCAAGCTTTAAAAGGACAAATTTTTTATGAATCAGGTCAGGCTAATGAAGCAGTTGCTGTACTTGGCCAGGTAATAAAAAAATTGCCTGATGAAGCCTTAATCAAAGTGCAATATGGCGCTGCTGTGGTAAGTAGTAAAAATGCAAAGCTCTACCGGCAAGGTATTAATCAGTTAAAATTTGCGCTTATTACTGAAACAGATAATGTACAAGCCTGGAACTTTCTTGGTCAGCTTTATAATCGTAACCAACAAGAAGGCTTATCATTTTTGGCTTTAGCAGAAGCGGAATATATCAGAACCAATTATCCATTGGCGATAAAATATGCAGAAAGAGCCAAAAAGATTTTAGAAAAAAAAGGAGATATAGTAAATCTAAGCAGAGCCAAGCAAATCATCAAAAATGCAAAAGAGGAAGTAAAAAGCAATTAATAGCTTGACTAGAATCTTTTAATAGCTAAAAGTTGTCCTTGTTAATTTTACAAATTCACAAAAAAGGAGTCACATGAACAGAAAATCCGCTTTTACCCTGATTGAACTTGCAATTGTTTTAGTAATTATTGGCTTAGTGATCGGAGCAATTGGTACTAGTAATAAGCTAATCGAACAAGCTAAAGTAAAAGCTGCGAAAGGTTATTCAAACACTTCTCCAATTTGGGATATTTACGGTGAAACTGGTGATCTTAGCGCAATTGTTTGGTATGATGCTTTAGATGAAGATAGTATTACTAAAACTAGTAACTCAGTTAGCGAATGGCGTAGTCAATTAAATTTAACTGATAATTATATTGGTAAACAAAGTACTGGTACCAGCCAACCAACTTATGAATTTAATGGTTTAGGCTTGTTACCTGCAATTAGCTTTGACAGTGGCGATCTTTTAACTCTTACTTCTCGACCAATTGCAGCTACCGATGATACTTATTCCATTGGTATTGTATTTAATCAAGAAACTCATGCAGATGGTACATTATTTGAACAATCAGCATCTGGTGGTGGTAGTGCATTTTCAGTTGATTTGACTAGTGGCGGAAATTTAACTGTAAGCCTTGGTGGAGCTGCATCTTCTGGTTTAGCTTATACAGCTGGTAAAACTAATGCCGTTATTGTTACGATTAATGGTTCTGCAGCAAATGCATATTTAAATAGTAATACAGCAAATTCACTTACTGGTCTTAGTGATATTACAATATCAAATCAAGTAGCTACTATAGGTGCAACTGGTGGCATAAGTGCAAGCCTAGCTGAATTAGTAGTATTTGATAAGGTTTTACATAGTGAAGAAGTTACTGCGGTAATGCAATATTTCACTAAAAAATATAGCATCGATTAATAAAAAATAGAATTTTTGTAGTTTTTATAAAAAAATTACAACTTTTAGTTGCATAGGTCTTTATTACATGTTATAATGAAGACACATATCATATCTCTCTCCTCTAAAGCAGGCTGCAAAGCCTGCTTTTTTTATCCTCACACTCCCTTACCCACCCTATCTATTTGTAACTATTAAATATGGTGTTTAGATCAAGATTCCACATAGTTTTATCAATTATTATTTGATAAAATTCGAGAACTGCCTGAGCGATGAAATACCATATTTAATAGTTATAACCCCTTACCTAGACTCTAGTTTACAATGATATTAAAAAAAATTATGAAAAAAATACAACTTTTAGTTGCATAGGTCTTTATTACATGTTATAATGAGGATACATATCATATCTCTCTCCTCTAAATAGGACAGCTTCTTAGGAATCTGTCCTATT
>CAXDRM010000097.1:0-4781 GCA_963991775.1 uncultured Rickettsiales bacterium
AAATACATGTATTTTGCGGAGTATGACTCCGTGAAACTAAACTATTTTACGGAGTTAAATGTTACTTTTATAATTTAGGTGTTAGAAATGCCGTTAGAGCAGATTTTAACAAAATAGAGCTGCGTGCAGATGCAGGAGCTTTATGGAAAAATTGTTGGGATTTCATATTGTAGCGCAGGGCATAATATGTTATACTATCTCGCAAAAAGCGAGGCAATGCAAAATAATTTTTTAAGAGATGATGCAGATTATAAAATACCTATTTCATGTGCTATAGGAGCAATAGCATATTTTATCCCTTATATTGTAGGTTTTGATGATTTATTGCCAAATTTCTATGGAGCTAACTTAACTGCTTTAGCCGCATCTGGTATAGCAGGCTTCACAACATATTGTAATCTTAGCATTTTAATAGAAAGATGGACTGAAACGCAGCATGATCAACAGACGACTCTTAATAACATAATTGTTACAGAGCAGAATAGAAATATTAAAAATGAAATACCAAGATCAAAAAAACCCTATATTTATATTGCTGAAAATGATGGGGTAGCTCTCAGTCCCAATGAAGGGGTATGGTTTTAAAGGATTGTCAGCTAATAGATTTCTGAATATTTCCTAAATTTTATTTGAAGCTTCTTGATACCTGTTTTTTTTGACAAAAATCTTTTCTGCCCTATTCTGAAATTTTATTATTTTTACTAGAATCCTCATGAAAAAATCCTCTGCTTTTACCCTACTTGAAGTTGCCATTGCCATTATTGCCATTGCCCTAGTTGCAGGAGTAGTTCAGGTTAGTAAAAAACTAATTGGAGGAGCTGAAAACCTTGTAGCTCTTAATCAAGCTGATAATGATTGGGAAGGAAGTGGCAATAGTGAAGCAGGTAATGAGGGTGGATCTACCGCTGAATGTTCAAGTGAAACTGGTACTTTAGATACTACCTCTGTGCCAGGAGAAGCTATTTATATTTTTACTACTGTTGGTAATCATAGTTTAGAATGTACAGGTGATACTACAGCTCAAATATTAGTTGTCGGTGGCGGCGGTTCTGGTGCCGGCGGTGGTGGTGGAACTAATGGAGGAGGAGGTGGTGGTGCTGGTGGAGTAGTCTATGCGGCAGAATATCCTATAACAAGCAATACATACTCAATTGTAGTTGGTGATGGTGGAATAGGACCTAATTCTAATACTGGAGGTCAAGATGGTGGATTTTCTCAGTTTGGTACAATGGTAGCCGATGGAGGAGGTGGAGGAGGTATTTTTCATAGTGGGGCAAGTATTGATGGTCGAGATGGAGGTTCTGGTGGTGGTGGAAGATATGACTCTACTCCTGGTGCTACAACCCAAACTGCTCAAACTAATGCAACAGAATTTCATGGTCACTCAGCTGCTAGTCAATCTGGACCTGCTTCTGGTAACCCTGCGATGGGAGGCGGTGGAGCCGGATCATCTAGTGGACAAATATCAAATATATCACAAAGAGTAAAAATAGGCAGTAATGGAGGCGATGGTGTAGAATATGACATAACAGGATCTTCGACATTTTATGCAGCTGGAGGAGGAGGCTCTAACGGTTGCGCTGGGGTACAAGATAACGGAGCTGGTGGTATAGGTGGAAGTGGTATAGGAGGTAATGGTGATAAATGTACAGGTGGTTCATATGATGCAACATCAGGAGTAGATGGAACTGGCAGTGGTGGCGGTGGTGCTAGCTATTTGACCAATGTTGGCGATGGCGGTTCAGGAATCGTCATTGTTAGATACGCTTCAGAGTAGTAAAGCTGCTAATAAATTTTAATTTACTTATTATACTAAAAGTATTATACTAATGGTATAATATTAAAGATATAATTATGAGTGGCTTTGTATATGATCGTCTCTTAGAGAGGAAAGATATTTGCAATCTTAAGGCAGAGCAAAAAACTATAGAGACTCATATTGCTAACCAGCAAAATGTGGTGCTTTATGCCCCGCGTAATTTTGGCAAAACTTCATTAGTAAAATCTATCATTATTCCTGATTTTAAAAAGAAATATAAAAATTCTTTAACCTATTTTGTTGATTTAATGGGGGTTAAAGATATGCAAGCTTTAGTTGGTAGATTAGAAAGAGCACTTGATCTTGCTTTAAAAGAAAACTTTCCTGTAAAACATCTAGTTAAAAACTTTGCAGATTATTTAAAGAATTTACGCGCAGATCTTACTTTAGAGCTTAACCAAGACGGACCTAAATTAAAGCTTAATACTAATTCTAAAAATAACACACTTTCTATAGCAGATATTTTTCAGATTCTGGCTAATATTAACAAAAAGCACCCTTGTTTAATTATAATTGATGAATTTCAAGATATTGCTGCGCTAGCAGAGGCTGAGGCATTATTTAGAGATGCTTTCCAGAAATTAAATATACCCATAATAGTTTTAGGTTCTAAAAAACATATTTTAAGTGAAATTTTTGCTAAGCCACAAGCACCTTTAGCAAATTTTGGTAATGATGTATTAATCAAACCAATTATCTATAAAGAATATCATAAATATATGACGCCACGTTTTGCAGCTGAAAATAACAAAATTGATTTTGAGTCAGCAAAATATTTACAAGATTTAATGTTACGTGTACCTGAATCAGTTAATATTTTATGTAGCGAGATAAATTTACAATATAAAAACCAGGAAATAACCAAAGCTAAAATAGATAATGCCTTAGATAAACTTTTATCAAATAGGCAGGCACGTTTTGAATTTTTATTACAATCTTTAAGTAAGGCCGAAGAATCTATATTAATTGCCTTAGCAAATTTAGGAGGCAAAATTGCAAAACCACTTAGTAAGGATTTTGTTGCAACAGCTAATCTTACTCCGCGCAGCATTTCAGTGAATATCAAAAAATTAATGGATCTTGGCTTTTTAGAAAAAGACAAAACTTACTATATAAATGATGCTTTATTGCTCAAATATTTGCAGAGCTTTAGAAAGTAGCTTATGAAAGTTTTTCTTTAATTTCATTAAGTGTAAGTCTTTTACTTTTTAGCTTTAAAATATTTTTGATTATATCTAGCATTTCCAGACTATACATCTGATAACCAGATTCAGTTATATCAGAAACTTGTAGTAAGCCCTCTTTAGTCCAATGTCTGATAGTTGGCACAGTTTGCTTACTGATTTTAGCAAGTGCACCTATTTTTAAGAGCTGTTCATTTTCAGGCTCTGCAGCTTTACCTTCTATAGCTTTTAGATAAATATTTAATGAACGATCAACTGCTGCAGCAATTAATTTGTAATAATCTTTTTTTGCATCTACTACCCCACTTTCTAACTGAGCTTTTTCCAAAGCATTAATATAGGCTAGACGATCATTTTTTCTAATGATTGCCGGTGGATAACCATGCATCATTAAAATCATATTTAGTAGTAGTCGAGCTGTTCTGCCATTACCATCAATAAAAGGATGAATCGTCACTAAACGATAATGTGCTTCGCTGGCAAGCTCAACAGGATGTATTGCATGTGCTTTTTTGAGCCAAACAAAAAAATCATCCATTAAAATCTGTACTTTTCTAGGATTTGGTAAAATAACTGCAGAACCAGAAATGCGCACCGCAACATTACGGTAAATCCCAGCATTTTGTTGATCAATTCTATCTAAAATAATTTGATGGATTTTTAGAATATCTTTTTCCTTTAAATCCGAGCTTTTGCGTTTAATTTGTTTTTGCACAAAATCTAAAGCAGCAGCGTGATTAGTTGCTTCAAGATGCTCAGTAATTGATTTGCCGCCAATAGTTATACCCTTCTCTACTACCAAAGCAGTTTCAGCACGTGATAAGGTATTACCTTCTAGAGCATTACTAGTGTAAGTAAGCTCGATTCTGAACCATTCCGCCAAATTATTAACCAGAGTTTTTTCAAACGGCCTGTATTTGTCTAATCTTTGTTTTTTCTTGGTTAGCTTCTCGTAATTCATACTGCTTTATGGTTATCTTACAATATAAACTATAAAGTATAACCTTATGGTTTGCAATAAAATTCTTAAGATGTTTGCTTACCTTTAGAAAGTGAATATAATGATCATGCTTTTGACAAAAAGCTTTTCTGTTCTATTCTGAGATTTTGTATTTTTGCTAAAGAACTTATGAAAAAATCATCTGCTTTCACCCTACTTGAAGTTGCCATTGCCATTATTGCCATTGCATTAGTTGCAGGTGTGGTACAGGTTAGTAAAAAATTAATTAGTGGTGCTGAA
This sequence comes from uncultured Rickettsiales bacterium, assembly GCA_963991775.1. Lineage (GTDB taxonomy): Bacteria > Pseudomonadota > Alphaproteobacteria > Rickettsiales > JABIRX01 > CAXDRM01. The sequence continues at coordinate 4,244 of CAXDRM010000097.1, forward strand.
AATTTAGTGGCCCTTAATCAGCAAGATAATGATTGGGAAGGAAGTGGTAATGGTGGAGCTGTTAATGAGGGAGGAGCTACCGGTGAATGTTCAAGTGATACAGGAACCGTGGATTCTGATTCTGTTCCAGGTTATGCGCTACATGTTTTTACTACGGTTGGAGATCATGGCATAAGTTGCAATGGTGATATTACTGTAGATATTTTAGTAGTTGCTGGTGGTGGTGGCGCTGGTGGATGGGGCCAAGGTGCTGGAGGTGGCGGTGCAGGTGGTTTAATTTATGAAGAAAATGTCTCAATAACTTCTGGTCAGAACTATGATATTACCGTTGGAGACGGTGGAGCTGGTGGTACTAGAAATAATCAATCAGCACAAGGTCAATATGGTGGTTATCCAGGATCTAACGGTCAAGACAGTGTATTTGATGTCTATACAGCCATCGGAGGTGGTGGTGGCGGTGGCGCCTGGGGTAATCTAGCAAATAATAGTGCTGTCTCTTATACACATCTCCGAGCCCACGAGACAGGCAGAAATGGCG
>CAXDRM010000098.1:0-4698 GCA_963991775.1 uncultured Rickettsiales bacterium
GCAATATGCAGAATATATGCGGCTTGCTATTAATTATTCATTTAATTCAGAAGATGTCACAAAAAAACATCCCTTTCAAGATTTAGACGGTAAAGTTCAACAAGAGGTTACAGATTTGTTAGGCTCATTTTTTCTGATGATGATAGATAATAGAAGAAATGAAGAATTCAGGGCATGGCAACAAGATAGAGCAAATAAACCACTTGAACAAAAATATTTTTATTTGGCTAATACTTCATTAGATAGATTTATAGATGCGATGCAAGAAAACCAAAATGCATATACAAAGGGTAAAAAAAATATAATTTTAAGCACGCTTTTTTCATCCGAACTTTTTACAAAAGATGATCTTAGAATTATGTATCAGCTTTTGAGAGGTGGAAATATCAAAGATTTCGGGCATAATCCTGAAGTTTATTTAAGAGCTTTAATTTTATCAAATTTGGTTCAAAAGGGTGATTTCAAAGATGCTGCGGAATATGTTCAGGAGAGATATTTCAAAGAAATAGACCAAGATGTAGGTAAATTTATGGAGGGCGTAGAATCATTAGTCACAATCTTAGCTACTAAACAAGATAATAAGCAAATAGCTGAATTAACTGGACAGGCTGTAAAAGAATATTTTCAATGTCAAGTATATGACTGTGCAACGGGAAAATTAATGGGTTTTTTATCCAAAAATATGCATCATTATGCGCAGAAGCTTAGAGTGGTAAGAGATATAATTAATACTTCTGAGGGTCTAGAGCAGACAAAATTATATGCGCAATATTTAAAGAATAATAGTTATGAGATAGTAAAAGAGGCAGGAAATAATTTTCTGGGAACTACATTGGCTACCCAGAAACATGAGTCTCCTAACAAAGAGTTGGAAAATTTTCTAGCGGTAATTTTTTACAAAACTCAGAATAGAACTATTGAACAAGATAAGCAATTGGTAGAAGAGTTTAGAGAAAAATTGGTAGCTGAGCAGCGTTTAGCAGAGCAGCAAGAGCAACAATTTAAGCTACAAGAATATTTAGGGCAGAATTTGATCTTACCAAAGGGTATTATTTATGATCAAGAGCAGCATCGTTTTAAAGGTAAGTATGCCGATCTTTTAAGCTTTGCTAAGAAAGTTAATAAATTGACGCAAAGTAATGATGGTAAACAACAAATTGAATATGTTATTGCAGATAAGCCAGCAAATAAGAAGATACAAACTTCTTTATATTTTGAACTAATTAACTATGAGCTTCCTCTAGAGATGCTTAATATAGCAAATAAGGGTGTATTAGCAACAGAACAGGCAGCAGGTTTTAATAATGCAGAGAAGCAGCAAGAAGAGCAGATAGTTACAGTTAAAGAGCCAGAAGCAGAGCCAACTGCACAGAAATCAGAGAAAAAGCCAAAAAAGAAAAAAGCCAAAGCAAAAACAAGCGCGTTTTCATCTAAGAATGAAGTGAAAGAGGAGGCTGAAGAACAAGCAGCTTTGGTGACTGAGAGCCGGAAGGATAGTTTAGAAGATATAGAGTCTAGAATTAAACAATTTGATGAAGATTTGGCGCTAGCTGCAATCATTACACCTCGAGAAAGTGAGAAAGGTGAATGGAGTGAATATCTTCAAGAGTTAAAAGATGTGCAGAAATCTATGAAGGAAGATTTTAAAGAGCGTAAACAAGAAGGTAAATTATCTGATTTGGACGAATTAAAGCTTTCTTTGGCTATTGAAAGACAAGAAAGAAAATTGGCTGATATTCAGGGTAAGAAAATCTGGACAGATCATATAGGACCAGTAAGTAGTATGAATCAAGAAATATCTATAGTTAGGTAGTATATAGAGTATTTTTGATGAGTTTAAATACTTAGTTTGACCGGGTCTTTCGGTACACCAATTATGCTAGCGCAAATTGGCACTCAAGAACCTAAAGTTTTTAATACTCTAACCATAGTTTTAAGATTATTTTTGTCGAGTTTGATAGCTAAAAAGACGGAGTGAACAGATAGTTCATGAGTATTTTTTAGTCTATCAAGACGAGGCAGCTCTGCCACATACAAAAAACCTAAGTTTTTTGTATGTGAAAAGAACTTAAAAACATGAGTTAGAATTAAAAATCAATCAATTTTTGTACGATTTTTGTTTTATTGCTTGAATTCTAGGTAGTAGATTTGAGAATATTTTTGATGAGTTTAAATTGCGAGGAACGGCGCGTAGATAAGCTACGCAAGTACCGCAGTAAATTTATGACGAATCAGCTTTGCCAAAAAAAATGGGGTAAAACAAAGTTTCACCCCATTTTCTTTTGAAAATAACTCAAAGATGCTGCCTAGAATTAAAAAACCAATCAATTTTTGTGCGATTTTTGTCTTATTGCTAAGTCGAGTAGCGCAGCGTAGTAACCTACGTGAGCACACGCAGATCTTAGCAGATAAGACAGCTTTGCCAAATAAAAAAGGATCAGATTGCTCTGATCCTTTTTATTTGAAAATCGCCAAAAAGAATTGGTTTTTTACATCATGCCGGGCATGCCTCCCATCCCAGGCATCCCACCGCCCATACCTCCCATAGGAGCACCACCTGCAGCACCATCATCATTTGCTGGATCATCAGCAACGAGAGCTTCGGTAGTAACAAGCAATGAAGCAACAGAAGCTGCATCTTGGATAGCAGCTCTAACTACTTTAGTTGGATCGATAATTCCGGCTTTAACTAAATTAGTATATTCACCATTTTGGGCATCATAACCGTAATCAGCTTCTTTATTTTCAAGAACCTTATTAGCAACTACTGCACCATCAACACCTGCATTGTCTGCAATTTGTCTGATTGGAGCTTGTAGAGCTTTTTTAACGATGCTTACACCAGCATTTTGGTCTTCATTAGCACCTTTAACACTATCAAGAGCAAGAGATGCTTTTAAAAGAGTAGTACCGCCACCAGCGACTACACCTTCTTCAAGTGCAGCAATTACTGCGCATTTAGCATCTTCTACGCGGTCTTTCTTCTCTTTTACTTCAACTTCAGTAGCACCACCAACTTTAAGTACTGCAACACCACCAGAAAGTTTAGCTAATCTTTCTTGAAGTTTTTCTTTATCATAATCAGAAGAAGTTTCTGCGATTTGTGCTTTAATTTGGTTACATCTAGCTTTGATATCAGCATCAGCACCCGCACCATCAACTATGGTAGTTTCTTCTTTAGTTACTAATACTCTTTTAGCAGTACCAAGCATTTCTAAAGTAGCTTCTTCAAGTTTTAAGCCAGTTTCTTCAGTAATTAATTGTGACTGGGTAAGAATTGCAATATCTTCTAACATTGCTTTTCTGCGATCACCAAAACCTGGAGCTTTAACCGCACATACTTTTAGACCACCACGTAATCTATTAACTACTAAAGCAGCTAAGGCTTCACCTTCTACATCTTCTGCGATGATTAAAAGAGGACGTGAAGATTGAACAATAGCTTCAAGTAAAGTTACGATTTGTTGTAAATTAGAGATTTTTTTATCAACAATAAGAATGTAAGGGTTTTCAAGCTCTACAGTCATTTTTTCTGCATTAGTTGCAAAATAAGGTGATAAATAACCACGATCGAAATTCATACCTTCAACTACATCAACTTCAAAATCCAGGCCTTTAGCTTCTTCTACAGTGATCGGGCTATCTTTACCAACTTTGTAGATTGCTTCAGCGATTTTCTCACCGATTTCTGCATCACCATTAGATGATATTGTTGCAACTTGGGCAACTTCATCTTGTGAAGCAACAGATTTTGAATTTTTACGGATATTTTCTACCACTTTTTCTACAGCAAGATCAATTCCTCTTTTAAGATCCATTGGATTCATACCAGCAGCTACTGCTTTAGTACCTTCACGTACTAGAGCTTGTGCAAGCACAGTTGAAGTAGTAGTTCCATCACCAGCAACATCATTAGTTTTGCTTGCAACTTCTTTGATCATTTGTGCGCCCATATTTTGGAACGGACATTTTACTTCGATTTCTTTTGCAACAGTTACACCATCTTTAGTAATTCTTGATGGTCCAAAAGTTTTAGGAAGTACCACATTACGACCTTTTGGTCCTAAAGTTACTTTCACTACATTTGCAAGAGTATCTACTCCTTCAAGTAGAGATTTTCTTGCTTCATTATCAAATTGAATAATTTTAGCCATTTTTGCCTCTTTGATTTTAATTAATTGATTATTCGACGATTGCGAGAATGTCAGATTCTTTCATAACGAGTAATTCATCGCCATCTAGTTTGATCTCAGTACCAGACCATTTAGCGAAAAGAATTTTATCACCCACTTTAACTTGTAATGGTTGAATATTACCATCATCTTTTAAAGTGCCGTTACCAGCTGCAACGATTTCACCTTCTTGGGGTTTTTCTTGTGCAGAATCAGGTAAAATTATACCACCTGCAGTTTTAGCTTCTGATTCAGTTCTTTTTACTAGAACTCGATCATATAATGGTCTTACTTTTGCCATTTCTTTGCCTCAATATTTAATTAGTTATTCAGTATTTAGCTCATATAATAATTAGCCCAGAATATTCAAGGGATAATCAAAAAAAAATCTATGTTATCTGGGTGTTTTAATTTATAGCTGAGATTTTGTGATGATTTTTAGTGAATTCGATAAGTGAAAAAACGCAGTGTAGATAAGCTACATGAGTATTTTGAGCTTATCGAGATGAACTAGCTCTGCCAGATT
>CAXDRM010000099.1:0-4657 GCA_963991775.1 uncultured Rickettsiales bacterium
CTCTTCTATTTCTGTATGTCTCTCTAGCGTTTTTGCATCTAAATATGGATATCCTGACCTATATTTTTGATTTCCTGAACCAGACTTTAACATGATCACCTCATTAAAAAATTAATAAAAATATCATGTCTGACCCCCTATTAATTGACGTTATTTTATTACCTCTGGCAAAAAAAACTGTTGCAATTATATCACAGTTTTAGACTTTTGTAAAATGCGCAATTATTTCTAGGTGGTCTGTATAGATAAATTGATCTAAAGGTGTAAGCTCTTGTAAGGCATAACCAGAATCAGTTAGCAGCTTAGCATCTCTTGCAAAAGATCCAGGATTACAAGAAATATAAATAATATTTTTAACCTGGCTTTTACTAATTTGCTCTGCTTGTGCCAATAAGCCAGAACGCGGAGGATCTAAAACAAGTAAATCATAAGCATTTAATTCAGTATAGCTTAGCGGATTATCATAAAGATTTTGCTCAACCACCTCTAAATTTTTAATATTAGCCTGACGTAAATTTTTTAAAGATGGACCAAAAACATCAATAGCTGTGACCTGACCATATTTAGTAAGTGGCACTGAGAAAGTGCCTAATCCACAGCATAAATCTAAAATCTTAGCTTTTTTATAATTAGCAGATTTAATAAAACGCTCAATTTCTTGCCACATAAATTGCTCAGCTGCAATGCTGGGCTGCAAAAACGCATGAGATGGAAAAGCAACTAGCTGCTCAGCAAAATTAATTAAAGGCTCTCGCTTACGCACTAATAATTCTTTACCTGCTCGGGTAATTTGTGCAATATCATATTTTTCTGCAAATGCTCTAAATTTTTCTAAAAGCCAAGGCTCTATTACAATTTTACGATGATAGCTAAAAGCTAAATCAATACCTGTAGCGCTGTGCGTTAACATAATATGGCCATGATCACGTGGCTGGGTAATTTCTTCAAGTAGCTGATATAATGGACCAATCAACTGATTAAGACGCTCTTCTAATAAAGGACATTCTGCTATATTTACTAGACGCTTAGAATATTTTTTAAAAAAGCCTAATTTGACCTGACCTTTAAAATTTTCGTAAGATAATGATACTCTGCGCCTCTGCCCTGGTGGGATAATTTTAAGCGGATTAAGCTGCTTAACTTGCAAAGCTTTATGCTCTAGAGCATTAGTTAATAAACTTAATTTCCAATCCTGATAATAATCAGCTTGCAAATGTTGTGCGCTACAACCTCCACAAGCAGTAAAATATTCACATAAAGCTGGTGCTCTTTTATCACTTGCTTGCTTAAGCTTTACTAGCTCAAAACGATCAGCATGTTTTTTATGCGGATGGGCTCTAACTTCAACTTCTTCGCCCGGTAAAGCAAAAGCCACATATTTTGCTTGTTCATCCTGATAGAAAATACCATCAGCATTGCTACCTATTTCGGCAATGTTAACTGTTAGTGTAGAATCTGACATTAATTAATGAGTATGAATATCTTCTTTTTTACTCCTCTTTTGCTCTAAAATATCTTTGGCATATTTACCAGGACGCTTGCTCTGTGGTACAGTTGATACATCTTGGATAGTAAGAGCTGACATTTTAACTTTTGGTAAATCATTTTTGATCCGCGCTTTTTGCCTTTCAACGGGCTTAGCGGCCAAGGATTTTATTTTATCTTGAGGCACACCAGCTTTTTTATAGGTATTTTCAAGCAATTCAGCTTCTTGCTCAAAATTTAAATCATCAGCCAAATCAAGATCAGCATCCTCAGCAGCTTCAAATAATTTAGTTAAAAACATAGCTGACTCCATACCTGAAGCATGAATCATAAATTTCTCTAAAGCAAATTCTGTGATAGGTGTAAACATATTAACAGTTTTAAGAAACAACATCAGATCCTGCTTTAATTTTTTATCAAGATGGCAATCACCATCATTTTTAAGCTCTTCTAGGGAAAAACTATCTTTATTTTCGCCAGCAAATTCTTGTAGAACCTGATAAGCTTCTTCAGCCAAAGGTAGCTTTTCATAGATTATCTTGGTAATTTGCTCTGCATCATCTTGATCTATGCTAGTCATATTAAATCAGGTTTTGGGCTTGCTAAATCTCTTAAATGGCTTGAAAACTCGATTAATTTTCGATCACGAATTAAATCATATGCAGAAAGGCCATAATTATTAGTTTTATATATATCTGCTCCGCGCTCTAATAGGATCGAAAAAATTTGAAAATTTTCTTTGAAAGTTGCTAAATAAATTGGGGTATCACCATTAACATCTGCTACATCTATTGGTACACCAGCTTTAATCAGTAGCAGCATTACCTCCACCATATCTTGCCAAACCACTATATGCAGTAAGTTAGAATGAGCCAAGCCTTCAGGTGCAACCAAATGATTTACATCAAGATTATCATTTATAAACTCGGCTACTTTATGGTGATTACCCTCTAAAGCTGTATTGATAAAACCCACTCTTTTTTTATAGCTTTGGTGAAACTCACTATTTATATCTAATTGATCTGGTACAGAAAAATTATTATTATCACTTATTTGGTTAGGTATGTCTCCTGTTGGAATAAAATCTGGTACCTGTACTCCTGCAAAAGATTTTTTGTCCATTAAAGATTTGTGAGCTGCTTCATATTCGCTTAAATAACGAGCAAATTCTGCATGTGATTCTGGAATATTTTCTAACAAGATTTCTTTATATTCAGCATGTGTAAGATTTTTAAGCTCGATTAAAATTTCGATATATTTAGCACGCTTAACCCGCATAGCTACTTGTAAAAAATATTTTAACTCACGATATTTAGCGTGATTTTGCAACAGCAAAAATGCTAAGGCTATATCATCTTTTTCGATTGCAGCTAAAAAAGGTGTTTTACCTTCTAAAGTTGCGAGATTGACATCAGCACCCTCTTTAAGCAAATAACAAGTAAGTACTAGATCATCTCTTTGACAAGCAAGCAATAAAGGTGTTTCGCCCGAAGCATTAGTATCATTTATTTTTGCACCATGACTAAGCAGCAATGAAACTATTACTGCTTCACCGCGCGAGATTGCAAGATCTAAAAGGGTCTCACCACGCCCATCACGTAAATTAGCATTAGCGCCTTTCTTAAGTAAAAAATCTACAAATTCAATATCCGAACGACGAATTGCTTCATCTAGAGCAGCATCTGGCTCTGCACCAGCTTTAATGATTAACTCGGCTAAGTTAATATAAGACATACCTGATTCATGTGCTACTATTCTTAGTGCCTCATTTTCGGTATAACCTAAACTATGTAGCACTAAAGCTAGACCTTGAGACTTTACTTTACGCTTTTTTGAAAAAAACCAAGATTGCTGCTTAGCGAAAAGCTCGGCTAATTCATTAACAAAAAATCCAATAAATAACAAAAAGCTGGGATCCTGATGATAATGTGGCGATTGCTTTTCAAAATAGAGTAAAAACTTTTTATAGCTTTTCTGTTTTTTGAGATTGCTGAAAATTTCGAATAGATCAATTTTTAACTCATGCTCTTCATGCATTGCTACATGCAGCTTTTTAATATCATCATTAGCTAAGACTAAGTCAAAAGCTAAATCGAAAAGATCTTTAAAATTTTGTTCTTGCTCGATAAGCTCTAATACCAAAGAGCGACGAAACAGCATAAATTGCTCATTATCCAATTTTGCAATTTGATCTGAAATATCTTGCAGATCTTTGCTTACTTTTTCATGTGACTGGCTAATCTGTTTAAATAGACGTAATTTTTGCTTATCACTTAAATTAACTTCGCTGTTATTTATTTTGAGAGTCATTATTTATAAGAGCTTTTATTTTTTACGAATTTTATTTTCTAGTTTTTTAATTAAAAAGCAATTAGTAAGTAAATAATAGTAAACCAACCAAAATATAGAGATTCATGCATTTATTTACAAAAATTTTCAGCGCCTTAATTATCTTTAGAATTTTAAAAATCTTACTTGTAATTGTGGTTATTGGCTTTGGTTATGAATTTGCTAATAGATATGTGCCTGGTATAGATTTACCACTTAGCAATGAAATAACTTCTGCAAAAAACTTTATCCTCAATAAAGCTAAAGAACTTGCAAATGGTGATTATAAACTACCAGAAGATACAAAAATACCTGATATTCAACAGCTTGAAGATGTACAAAAAGCCCAAAAAAACGTAGAGTAATATTACTTTTGGGCAAAATATCACACGACATTAAGTAATATTAAATTACTTTTTTTGCAAAAATTAGCAAAATTTGGCTCCTTTTTCTTGTTTTTTGTTTTTTTATCTTTAGTTCTAGAAAATATAACTAATTTTAAGGTTACAAATATGAAAAAAGTTTTATTAATTTCTTCAATATTAGCTAGTACTGCTGCTTTTAATTCAGCAAATGCTGGTCATGCTGATCATTTAGATAGTATTTTCTTTTTACCAAAAGAAGGTAAAACAGTTTCTACTACTACTTACACTAATGGTGAAAGAGAATTCAACGATGGTACAAACGATGTTGAAGTTTCGTCTAACAGCATTACTCAAGAGTTTAATCACGGTATTAATGAAAGATTAGCTGTTAATCTTGGTATTACTTACATTGATCGTGAGATAGAAGAAGGAGCTTCTGAATTTGATGCAGATGGTTTTACCAATCCAGATCTAACTTT
>CAXDRM010000100.1:0-4563 GCA_963991775.1 uncultured Rickettsiales bacterium
AATCCACCTAGATATTCACCAAAAATTTGCAGCAGATTTAATTAAGAAATTAAAAATTTATAAATTACGTTCTGAGGTAGAAATTACTGAAGTTGAGAATGTACAAATATATTTGAGTAAAGAGCCACTTGAAGGTGCTACTGCTAGTTTTTTAGATCCGCGTAATGAGCAGCTTGGCTATCGTAATATTTTTATTGCAGATAAATATCAGGGTGAAGTTAGTCCAGTAGAAGCATATCATAAATTGCGTATTGAGCATGAAGTGCCAGATGGTGCTTATGATCTAACTATTGATCGTTCTTTTATTTTAGAATTTGCCTATGAAAAATTAAACGCTATTGATTTTGACAAAGGTTGTTATATCGGCCAAGAGGTTATTACCAGAACTTATCGTCGCGGCGTAATTCGTAAAGAATTTAAGAAATTTGCTTTAACAGGCGAATATGCCAATTTGCAAGCTGGTGATGATATAATCAAAGATGGTAAAAAGCTTGGTGTGTTATGTTTTAGGCAAGGTGAAGAGGGCACAGCTCTTTTGAAGAAAAAAGATTAAATTACCTTCCTTTACCTCTTTTTCCAAAATCAAAGATTGTTTGTCCAGGTCCAGGAGCGATAACCTGTGTTGGTTCTCTGCTAACAGCAATAGATCCAACCTGTCCTTGGGTAAGGCCTGCTGCAAAAGCTCCTCCTGGCGAAGTGAACAAAGTTTTTGTTACAGAATCCATGTTTTGTGGCTCTGCCCAGCTAAAAATACTTTGCATCGGATCTCCAGCAACACTGGGAAGCTGATTTGACATTGCTCCTTCTATATTTGCACCCATTGTAGGAGAGCTACTAGCTCCACCAGGGCCTGCTGTAGCTTGTTGTGCTGACAAAATTTGTCCAGCAGTTGGTCCTTGTACTCCGTCTGACATATAGAATTCTAAAAAATATTTTTGTTATTTTAGCAACAAAGTTGCCAATTACATATATATATATAGTACCACAAAAAGCCGCAATTTAAAAATTAAATCATGTATAAAATTTTCTCATATTTATTAAGTTCTTTTTTTATAACTAGGCAAGCCTGGGCTGGCGATGAGCTAGTAAATAATATCACAGCTTTTCTAGAATTTTTATTAGTACCAATTGTTAGTATTTTGGCATTTTTATTTTTAGGGGCGCCATATGAGCTATTTGGTCATGAATTGCAGATTAATATTTTTGGTTTGCCTTTATATGTGGCTTGGCTAATTTTTGGCGCAATATTTTTTACCTTTAAATTAAATTTTGTGAATATTCGTTTATTTGCACATGGCATAGCTATTGTACGAGGTAAATATCACGAAGATAGCGCTAAAGCACCAGGTAAAGTAACCCATTTACAAGCATTATTTACTGCAGTATCTGCTACTGTAGGTCTTGGTAATATAGCAGGTGTGGCAATTGCCATTTCTTTAGGTGGGCCAGGAGCAGTAATTTGGATGATGCTTGCTGCCTTTTTTGGTATGTCGCTTAAATTTGCCGAGGTAACTTTAGGACAAAAATATCGTAAATTTGATCAGGAAGGTCATTTAATGGCCGGAGCTTTTTATTATTTAGAGGATGGTTTAAAAAATCTTAAAAAAGCAAAGCTTGGGTTAATTTTAGGAAAGTTTGCTGCCCTATGTTGTGTTGGTGGTGCGATTGGAGCGGGGCTGATGTTTCAAGCTAATCAGGCTACTGCTATTTTAGTAGATAGTTTTGCTTTAAGTAATTTTACCAAATTTTTATTAGTAGCTTGTTTAGCTGGTTTGATTGCTTTTATTTTACTAGGTGGCATTACTAGAATTGCCCAGATTGCTGCTAAAATAGTGCCTTTCATGGCGCTTACTTACATTATATCTTGTTTAGTTATTATTTTTGTTAATTTTTCTGCTTTGCCAACTGCGCTTGCAACTATGTTTAGCTCAGCTTTTAGTGACAATGCCTTATATGGTGGTGTGATAGGAGCAATTGTACAAGGTTTTAAAAGAGCTGCTTTTTCAAATGAGGCAGGTTTAGGAAGTGCACCAATTGCACATGCTGCAGCTAAAACTACCGAGCCAGTAAGAGAAGGTTGTGTTGCGCTTTTAGAGCCATTTATTGATACAATAATTATTTGTTTTATGACTGGCCTAGTAATTACTGTAACTGGTGCCTATTTAGAAACAGGTTTAGATAGTGGTGTGTTAATAACTAAAGATGCATTTGCTACAGTATCTGCAGGTTTTACTTATGTATTATCAGCGATTGTGGTGTTATTTGCTTTTTCAACCATGCTTACTTACAGCTATTATGGTCAGCAAGCTTGGGTCTATTTAAGTAAGGATCCTAAAAATTTAAAAACTTGCCATACATTATTTGCTTTATGCGTTTTTATTGGTGGTATGCTTAATTTAGGTATTGTAATTGATTTTGCCGATATTTTATTTTTATCTATGGCTGTACCAAATCTTATTGGCCTTTATTTAATGCGTAATGAAATTAAACAAGAGGTTGATAAATATGTTGGTAAGTATTTATAAGTAACTAAATGATCTCTCGGTACAGCCTGTTATTTTACTCCAGGCCACTCGAGAGCCGGTTTAAGTGCCGAAAGACCGCTTGAGTGTGAATAATTTGTTGAAAATCATATATTATGCGAATATCAGCTGGCAAATATCGTGGACAAAAAATAAGAACCATCGAAACCAAATTATTAAAGCCTACACGTTCTGATTTGCGTGAGGCATTATTTAATATTTTGCGTCATAATGCAGATTTTCAAGGCTATTTAAATAAAGATACAATTTTTTTAGATTTGTTTTGTGGGTCAGCTATCATGAGTTTTGAGGCTTTTTCACATGGTGTAGCAAATGCCATTTTAGTTGAGCAAGATCATAAGCTTAAAAAATTATTTGAGGAGAATGCGCAGCTACTTAAAAATAATGAGCAATATAATTTTATTACAGCAGAAGCCCATAAAATAGCATCATTGCCAGTGCAGCCTAATTTGATTTATATGGACCCACCATATGAGCATAATCTTGTCACGCAAACTTTAGATAATTTGTTAGAAAAAAAATTAGTGGCAGCTGATGCTTTAATAATTATTGAGGTCGCTAAAAAAACACGCTTAAACTTACCACCAAATTTGCAAATTTGCCTTGAGAAAATTTATGGTAGTTCTAAGCTATATTTTGTAAAAAATTATTTGACATGGCGACAAAAGTTGTAATATATTAGTATGTATAAATTATTTTTTATTACAAATATGGAAGAAAGTGTAAGCAGTCATAATATATATAATTCAGCTAAAGATGCAGGTTTTACTGAAAAACAAGCTGAGTTTTTTGTACAAAATTCGGTTAATAATTATCATAATCTAGCTACAAAAAATGATTTAAAACTAGTTGATTTAGCACTTAGAAGCGATATTAAAAATCTAGAAACTGATTTAAGAAGCGATATTAAAAGTTTAGAAACAGATTTAAGAAGCGATATTAAAAATCTAGAAACAGATTTAAGAAGCGATATTAAAAATCTAGAAACTGAGCTTCGTTCTGATATCAAAACCAACTATTTAACATTAGATAATAAAATAGATAAATCGGTAATTAAAACCGTTAGTTATTTAACTGTTATTTTTAGTTTTATTACAGTTGTTGAAAAATTATTTTAGCGGTTACTTGCTACTAATAAAAAAAACTTTAGCAAAACCTCGCCAGGCAGGGCCGAGTTTGATTTTGCTAATAGCTCTAAATTTTCTAATTTTTGTAGCACAATAATTAATTTTTTTTCGGGCCAATTATTAACATGGCCGCGTAGTAAATCTTTTTGCTTAAAAAATACAGGAGGACGCAAAGTTTTGATCGCTAACTCAAAATTATTACTATTTAGCATATTGTGCTTAACTTCTAAAATGCGCTGTAAATAATTGATAATTACTCTAATTAAGGTGATAGGTGGAATGCCGCTAGCCATTAATTCTTCAGCTAATTTAACAGCTTGCTGTGCTTGATAGCTAGCTAAAGCATTGGCTAAATCTTGGAAATCAGGACTATTATTTAAAGCTAGTAAATTTTCAACGGCAGTTACATCAAGCTCTTTGCCAGATTCTGCATAAAGTTTTAACTTAGCTAACTCATTGCGTAAAATCATACGATCACCCGAAACATTATGTGCAATATAGCTAATAATTTCTTGCGATGTGGTGTAATCAGCTAGCTCACGACGTATTAAGGCAAAATTAGCCTCTAAAGAATCTTGATAACAAGGTAGGCTGGCAGCTTCTGTTGTGCTTTCAAAATTTTTACGCAAAGCATTACTAGGTGGTAATTCACCAGCTATAGCTAAAATAAAGCAGTCAGATTTATGTTGCTCTAACGCTTCAACCATAATTTTGCCTAATTTAGCTGCATCACTAATAATAATTAATTTGCGTCCAGGAATTAAAGAAAAAGCATTAATTTCGTTATAAAGCTGCTCTGGTTCTTTGCTTAATTGCTCACTTGCAAATTTAACCAGCTGCAGTTGGTCATATTCTGTGCCTAAAATAATTTGCGTAATAATAGCGCGTCTTTC
>CAXDRM010000101.1:0-4559 GCA_963991775.1 uncultured Rickettsiales bacterium
TATAGTTGAATTTTAAAAATAGCAAGTTAGATATCAACTATAACGTTATTTTTGCTTACATGAAAAAATATATATTTGCTCTTTCTACCTCACTTGTTTTATCAAATTTTAATGCGCAAGCAGAAGACTTTTTTGATTTATCATTGGAAGAATTAATGAATATCGAGATTACTACTGCTTCAAAGCGTGAAGAAAGTGCTTTTAAAAGCGCAGCTGCGACTCACGTGATTACTAATGAAGATATTAGAAGATCTGGTGCAACCTCAATACCTGAAATTTTACGTTTAGCACCTGGTGTACAAGTGGCTAGAATAGATTCTGATGAATGGGCAGTAGGTATAAGAGGCTTTAATGATCGTTTTTCAGAAAAACTACTAGTTTTGGTAGATGGTAGATCTGCTTATGTTCCCTTGTTCTCAGGAGTTTATTGGGATTCATTAAATTATATTTTAGAAGATATCGAGAGAATAGAGGTAATAAGAGGTTCAGGTGGAGCTGTTTGGGGTGCAAATGCTGTAAATGGTGTAATAAATATTATTACTAAAAACCCTGAAGATACTCAAGGTAACTATCTTTCAGTTGCTGGTGGTGATTTCACTAAAAATATTACTGAAATAAGACATGGCGATACTACCAAATCGGGTAATCCGTACAGCTTTTATGCTAAAAGCGAAACTAGAGGTGAGGTGAACCTCGCTTCGTCAAATGAAGGTGCGAATGATGATTGGCAGATGAATAGAGCTGGATTTAAATACAAGAAAAATATTGATAATAACGCATTTATTAATTTCCAAGGTGAGGCTTATTCTGGGAATAGTCAACAAATCTATGATTTTCCAACTTTATCCACAACGAATACGATAGTTGATGATACATCAATAGTTGGCGGTAATTTTATAGCCAAATACCATAAAGACTATAGTGAAAACTCTGTGATTGACTCTCAAATATATTCTGATTATGACTCTAGAGATATTGTTTATCTGGACCGAAGTAATAGAACAATCGGCGCAAATGCAGAGCATTATTACCGTTATAATCCAAGTAACGAATTAGTTTACGGAGTTGAATATAGAAATATTACTGATAATTTGCGTGAACAAGATATTGACGGTACAACTTACATAACTTTTGCAAGGCCAAAGCTAACCTATAATGTAGCAAGTTTGTTCTTTCAGAATAAAACTGAGCTTACCAAGGATAAGTTGTTCTTAACTTTAGGCTCAAAGTTTGAATATAATGATTTTACGCACGGCAATATACAGCCAACTGCCAGGTTATCTTACTTTCCTCATCAAGACCACCACCTCTGGTCTGCTGTATCTAGAGCAGTCCGGACTCCTACCAGATGGGAGGATGGAATGACCAGAATTGTTCAGCCTGTATCAGCAAGTGTTGATGCTGAAATCATAGGGAACCAGCAATTTGATGATGAGACTACAATTTCTTATGAGGCAGGTTACAAATCAAGACCATTTGAAAAAATGAGCTTTGATCTGGCTATATTCTATAATGAATATGATAATTTAAGAGGTGCTTTAAATAATGGTTCTCCTACGTTTGATGTCACCATTGATAATTCGGCAGATGGCGAATCTTATGGTGGAGAAATATTTATGACTTATGATGTTACAAAAAAACTAAGAACATCTATAGGTTATAGCTTTATTAAGCTTGAGACTCACATTAGTAATGATTTAGATTTTAGTGAGTTTGTAGAAAATAGAGCACCACAAAATCAATTTCATTTTAGATCTTACTACAATGTTAGTGATAGATTACAGTGGGATTTACTCTATTATTTTACAGATAATTTAACTGATAAGGATCAAGGTGTGGATGTTGATGCATATCAAAGAATTGACTCACGCATAAGCTATAAATTAGACGAAAATAGCAATATTTCACTAATAGGAGAAAACTTGAATGATTCACAACATCAAGAATGGGAAGAATCTCTTTATTCAGGCATTAGAGAAATTGGCAGAAGCTTTTTAGTGCAGTTTGATCATAAATTTTAGGTTAAACATAGGAGATTTGTTAATAAATAATTAGATGAATAATTTGTATAGAGACACAGCAGGTAGGGTGGCTAATTTAAGATTTGCAAAAATCTTAATAGCTGCTTTTTGCCTAAATTTTATTTTAGCTGTGCAGGCTCAGGCTGAATCTAGTGATTCTTTGCAAGCTACTAAACTTAAAATTGCCTTTATATTTAAATTTGTTGAATTTGTTGATGGAAAATGGACAGAGGCTGCTAAAGATGGTCAAATTAACCTTGCTATTGTCGGTAACTTGTCAGAAGAGCAAAAAGAATTTATCAAAAAATTTGAGCAACAAAAGGCTCGTAATATGCCGGTAAAAATCTTTTTTAATCCTACTAATGGCCAGTTAACTAAAAGTGATATTGTATTTTTCTATGGTGGTAAAAAATATTCTTTTGCAGAAGATTTAGTTAAATTAAGCAATGGAGTGCTTACAGTTTCGGACATTGATTATTTTGCCAATGAGGGTGGTATGATAGAATTTTTTAACTTTAGAGGCAAAATGCGTTTCAAAATTAATAATAAGGTTGCAGTTTCTAAAGGAATAAGGTTTAATGCAAAGTTACTAGAATTAGCGGAGGTTAGATAATGGGTGGTCTAGGCCAGAAAATACATAATTTAAAAGAGTCATTTGCAAATTTGCCTGTTAAAAGCAAATTAATGACTATCATTCTTGCAGTAAGTGTAGTTTGTACTTTGCTTACTGTTTTAGCATTTTCAGTTTACGGAGTTGTCAATATTAAAAGACAAATGAAAGAAGAAATTGCCATTACTGGCACTATCATCAGTAATCGCGTAAATGCTGCTCTCGTATTTAACAATAACTCAGTAGCTCTTGAAACCTTAAATGCGCTTTCTGCAAATTCATCAATTCAGATTGCATGCGTGTATAATCAAGATCGCAGAATTTTTGCTAAATTTTTTGCCGGACAGCTTTCAAGTGCTAACTGCCCTGAAGTGAAATCGCCAGCAGTAGCCTTCACAGATAACAGCCTAGTACTTTATAAAGATATTACAGATGCTTTTGATAATAGTGTTATTG
The DNA here is from genome assembly GCA_963991775.1 of uncultured Rickettsiales bacterium. Taxonomy (GTDB): domain Bacteria; phylum Pseudomonadota; class Alphaproteobacteria; order Rickettsiales; family JABIRX01; genus CAXDRM01. The sequence goes on from CAXDRM010000101.1 coordinate 3,088, forward strand.
GTACGCTATATATTGAGTCTGATTTAAGTCGCGTAACTAACTTTATTATCAAACAAAGCTATATTGCTCTGGGCATTTTAATTTTTGCAGTTTTGGTTGGCTTTATCATGGCAAGAAGATTGCAAAAAATTATCTCTCAACCACTTTCTATGCTAGTTAGTCAAAATGATAATATAGATAAATATATGCAAGGCTCTGATTTCTTTTCAAGCAATAATGAGCTAACTAAACTAGATGCGCTGCTTGGCTCAATGTTTAAGAAAATCGCCTTCCTTGAAGATGAAGTTAAAAGAAGAAATAAAGAATTAAAAGATGTGATTCGTAATTCCGAATCAACTTTTAACTATCTAAGCAATGAGTTAAAACAGCCTTTAGAATCCACCTTAGCATTTGGTGATATTATTAGTAGTAAATCTATTGGTGAAATCGATAAAGAATATATCTCATATTATAATGATGTTTATCTTAACGTATTTTACTATTATGGTATAATTAACGACACGATGGGTTTTTACAAAAACCATTTACGCTCTAAACAGCAAAATCAAGTTGAAGCTCATCCTAACGAGATTATCGAAAAATCACTTGCTGCAGTTAGTGACGATAAACCAGAATTTTTAGAAAATATGCAGTTCCACTATAATTTAGTAGGGCAAGAAAATTTACCTAAAATGTTTTTTGATGAAGTAATCGTTAAAGAGATTTTTAGTAATATTGCTTTTGTATTCTCAAAATATGTTTCATTCTTAAAAGAAGAGGGTATGCACTTAACAGTTGCTACTAAGCTTGATGATAGTGACCAAGATTCTAGCAAATTTAAAATAGAAGTAACTTGCAAAGAAATGATCGATCAAGATGCTTCAGAAATGCTTGAGAATCACCGCGACTACCAAAATGATGTACATCTGTTACGCGCTAAACTGCAATATCTTAAATATTTAACTTCTTATAATGGCGGTTACTTAGATTATGGAAATGATCTACGTAACATGTCTAAAATCATTCTGCTTTTCCCAATTCAGCAGATGTTTGCTGATGATCAGCCTATGTCCATCGAGAACTTAATATTAAATCAAATCGGACGCTCAAGCTAAAAAATAAGTATCTCATGCAGTCTTTTCTGAAACAATTTAGTAAAACTAAATGTGTTTCAGCAGAGTGATTCTCTACAACTGTCAAAAATTTGCTCATGTAGTATTATCTACACTGCGCAATTTTTGCAGTTGAGTTCATCAAAAATACAAGCATGATATACTTATTTTTTAGCTATTAAGAGCTGGTTTTAAATAAAAATATCTGGCCCAATCTGAAAAATTTTTTGGTGCTATATTCATTGTTGCCTGAGCGTGGTTCTCCTTAGCTTGTCAAACGGACCGAAGGCCAAGATGAATACAAGCATGATATACTCTTTTTTTATCTATTAAGAGCTGGTTTTAAATAAAAATATCTGGCCCAATCTGAAAAATTTTTTG
>CAXDRM010000102.1:0-4465 GCA_963991775.1 uncultured Rickettsiales bacterium
AGCATGTCAGTATCGACATTATCAAGTTTTAAAGGTGCTACTACTGAAGTAACTTTTGAAAATTTTTCCATAATTATCTAGCTAAAATTAGGCACATAAATATAATGATCTTTCATCTTAAGTTAAAGTATTTTTTAAAATAAACAGCGCATGCAACCCTTTATTCATCTTAGAGTCACTAGTAGCTACTCACTATGTTTTGGCGCGCTGCGTTTTAATGAAATTGCCGAGCTCTGTAAAAAACATAAAATGCCAGCAGTAGCTCTTAGTGATCAGGGTAATTTATTTGGCTCTTTAGAATTTTCGCTGGCCATGGTGAAAGAAGGTATTCAACCCATCAATGCGGTTTCTTTAAAAGTTGATTTAAGCAGTGAAGGCATTGCCGAAACTGACGAGATTTTACTAATCGCTACTAATCAACAAGGCTATCAAAATTTACTTAAGATTGTTAGTAACTCTTATTTACACAATCTTAGTCTGGGGCAAAATTTTACTAATCTTGAAGAGCTTAGCTCGAATAAAGCCGGATTAGTTGCGCTGATTGGTTATCGCAAAGGTTGTCTTTATAAATTTGCTAAGCAGCAAGGTAATAAAAATTTTGCTAAATTAATTTCGCTTTACCAAGATATTTTTTTTGATGATTTATTTATCGAATTATCGCGTCTCAATGAGCCAGATGAGCAAATAGCGGAAGCACGTTTTTTAGAAATTGCGCAAAATGCTCAGTTAAAAATAGTCGCAACAAATGATGTTAATTACTCAAACCCCGAGCTTTACGAGGCGCAAGATATTTTAAATTGCATTGCTCGCAATGAATATTCTGATGATCCTAAACGTGAAAAGGGCAGTACCGAACATTATTTTAAAAATAGCACATCGATGCAGCAGCTTTTTGCAGATTTGCCTGAAGCCTGTGCTAATACAGTCTTAATAGCTAAAAAATGTTCATTCTTTCCTGAGACTAGCGAGCCATCTTTGCCAAATTTTGCTACAGAAGGTCGCAGTGAAAAAGAAGAGCTAGAATATCAATCTAATCAAGGTTTAAAGCAGCGCTTTACTCAGCATCACATAGCAGCTGAGGCGCAGCCAGAATATTTAGAGCGGCTTAATTACGAATTAGAGATCATCAATAAAATGGGCTTTGCTGGTTATTTTTTGATAGTCTCGGATTTTATCAAATGGAGCAAAGAGCAAAATATCCCGGTAGGTCCAGGACGAGGTAGTGGTGCAGGTTCGATGGTAGCTTGGGCACTAGAAATTACTGATCTTGATCCGCTGCGTTTTGGTTTGCTTTTTGAGCGTTTCTTAAATCCTGAGCGTGTTTCTATGCCCGATTTTGATATTGATTTTTGTCAGGAGCGTCGCGAAGAGGTAATTAATTATGTGCGTGACAAATATGGTGCAGAGCGTACGGCGCAAATTATAACCTTCGGAAAATTGCAAGCAAAGGCGGTGCTTAAAGATGTAGGCCGAGTGATGCAAATGCCTTATAAGCAGGTTGATAATATTTGTAAGATGGTGCCATTTAATCCGGTTAATCCTGTTACTTTAGCTCAGGCGATCGAGATGGATCCAGCGCTTAAAAAAGAGCGTGATAGTGATCCACAAATTGCTAAATTATTAGATATTGGTTTAAAGCTAGAAGGCTTGCATCGTCATGCTTCAACCCATGCGGCAGGTATTGTGATTGCGACTAATGATCTAATTGAGACAATTCCGCTTTACAAAGATCCTAAATCGGAATTGCCAGTGGTGCAATATTCGATGAAATATACTGAGCTTTCTGGTTTGGTGAAATTTGATTTTTTAGGTCTTAAAACTTTAACCGTAATTGCCAAGGCGGTCGAGATTATCAAGGAGCAGGGTGGTAACATTGATATTGAGCAAATCCCGCTTGATGATCTTAAAACTTACGAGCTTCTAAGTAGTGGCGATAGTATCGGCGTATTTCAGCTGGAGAGTGCGGGAATGCGTGATTGTCTTAAAAAAATGCGTCCGGATAAATTAGAGGATATTATCGCGCTGATTTCGCTTTATCGTCCGGGTCCAATGGATAATATTCCTAAATATATTTCATGTAAGCATGGTAATAGTGCCGCCGAGTATCCGCATCCAATGTTAGAAGAATGTCTTAAAGAAACTTTTGGGGTAATTATCTATCAAGAGCAAGTAATGCAAATTGCGCAGATTTTAGCTGGTTACAGTCTTGGTGAAGCGGATTTACTGCGTCGTGCGATGGGTAAAAAAATCAAGGCCGAGATGGATGCGCAGCGTGAAATTTTTGTAAATGGGGCGATCAAAAATAATATTGCCAAAGCTAAGGCAAGTGAGATATTTGATTTAGTCGCAAAATTTGCTGGTTATGGTTTTAATAAATCGCATGCAGCGGCTTATGCGCTGATCGGTTATCAAACAGCTTATTTAAAAGCTAATTTTCCGGTTGAGTTTATTACAGCTACACTAAATCTTGAGCTAAATGATACTGATAAAATTAATTTATTTATTCAAGAGGCTAAAAAGCAAAATATTACAATTTTACCTCCTGATATAAATAAATCCGTAGCACTTTTTACCGTAGAGGAATATCAGGGGCAAAAAGCGGTGCGCTATGGTTTGGCAGCGCTCAAAGCGGTGGGTAAATCCGCTATAGATGAGTTGGTCGCTTTGCGTTCTGGTCAGCGCCTTACAGATATTTTTGCTTTGCTGCAGGTGGCTGGTAGTAAGATTATGCAAAAAAGATTATTAGAAAGCCTGATTAAATCTGGTGCTTTAGATGATTTAGAGGCTAATCGCGCTAAATTACTAAATGCTATTGAATATCTGACAAAATATGCAGCAGATTTTGAGACTGCTAAAAATTCGGCGCAACATTCATTATTTGGTACAGATACAGCAAGCTTTGAAAATATTGTTTTGCCAGAGCAGCAGGCTTTTGTTTATAAAGAGCGTTTGCAAAATGAGTTTGAGGCTTTTGGTTTTTATTTAAGTGAGCATCCTTTGGATAAGTTTAAAACTTTGCTCGAGCAAGAAAAAATCATCAATGCAGCCGAGTTAAGAGAGGTAACTGCTGCTAGTAAAGAAATTACTGTAGCTGGTGTTATTATTAGCTATAAGCAGCGTTCTGGTAAGAATGGTCGTTTTGTGACCTTAAATTTATCTGATCCTTTTGGTGTGATTGATATTTCGATATTTGACGAAGAATTAATCAATAGCATTCGTGATATTCTATTTAATGGTAGTACGATTGTTATTAATGCCACACTCAGAAATGATGAGAGCGGTTCACGTATTATGGCGAATCGTATTTTTAGTTTAGAAAATTTCTTAAGTTCGCGTAGTAAAAAATTGCAGTTAAAAATTAGTGAGTTAAATGAGTTTACTAAATTAGAGCAATTAGTTGCAAATAATCCTGGAGATTTACCCGTAGAAATTTCATTACGTTACAAATGGCAGCAGGGTGAATTTACTATTAATTTAGGTAAGAAGCAGTTGATTTCGCCTGAAATTTTAGTCGAATTAGAAAAAATTGCTTAAATTTGGGTTTTTTTGCAAAAAAACCTAACTATAGCCTTGATTAATAAATTCTCTTCTATAATTATCATAAGCATTATTAACAGTTTAATTTAAGGTCATACATATGAGTAAAGCTAAATTAATAAAAGATATCTCTGCTGAAACAGGATGCAGTCAACAACAAGCTAATGAATTCTTAAACGCATTCGTTAAAGCTATTCAATCTTCAGTAGCAGCTGATGATCCAGTAACTTTAGTAGGTTTTGGAACTTTTTACAAAACTCGTAGAGAAGCTACAACTGGCAGAAACCCTAGAACTGGTGAGCCAATCCAAATAAAAGCAGCTAACCAACCTAAATTTAGAGCTGGTAAATCTTTTAAAGAAGCTGTAAACTAGTTTTATCTTTTTAATAAAGATTACAAGTGTCGTTGCGAGGGCTGGAAACAGCCCTCGTTTTTTTTTTTATCAAATTGTCTATTTTTAACTCTTTAGGTTCTTGAGTGATTTTTGACGTTAGGCAAAAATTGTACCGAAAGGCCGTTTGAGTCTACATCTTTAGGGCCCTGAGCTTGGTTCTCCTGAGCTTGTCTAATGGGCCGCTTGAGTCTGAATAATTTTTATTAATAACTAAGGGATCTCTCGATACAACAATTATACTTACGCAAATTGCCACCCTTCGATACACGCCTGCTGCGCACTCAGGACAGCGCTCGAGAACCGGCTGAAGACTTTAAGGTTGAGTGATTTTTGACGTTAGGCAAAAATTGTACCGAAAGGCCGTTTGAGTCTACATCTTTAGGGCCCTGAGCTTGGTTCTCCTGAGCTTGTCTAATGGGCCGCTTGAGTCTGAATAATTTTTATTAATAACTAAGGGATCTCTCGATACAACAATTATACTTACGCAAATTGCCACCCTTCGATACACGCCTGCTGCGCACTCAGGACAGCGCT
>CAXDRM010000103.1:0-4436 GCA_963991775.1 uncultured Rickettsiales bacterium
TTAATGTCACTGGAGATCTTGCGATTTCTGTAGTGATTGATCAGTCAGAAGGAACCCTCGATAAAAAATTATATAATTCTTAAATTTCACGATCCGAATCATCTACTCGCATTTTGCACAGAAAAAAATCCTCATGTAGATTCAACCTACACTCCGGTGTTTTTTCTGCACAAAATACAAATATATGACCCACCTCGTGAAATTTTTTGTTGCTGGGTTAGTTAGTTAACAGCAAATTATCGCGGTGGATGACTATGTATTTTTTACCTAATTCCTGGCTATTTTTGCCTAGCGCTTTTTTAAGCTCACTACTTGAAAGATGAGCAAGACCTTTAGCTAAAATTTTGCCCTTTTCATTGGTAATTGCAATGAGATCACCAAATTTAAAATTACCTGAAAATGCAGTAACCCCAACAGGTAAGATGCTAATTTCCTTCTCTTTAAGCGCTTTCACCGCCTGATCATTTATCGCTACTTGACCAGCAATTTTTAAATGGCTAATCCAACGTTTTTTGGCTGATAATTTTTTTGTAGCACCTTTAAAAAAACTATATGGCTTGTTTTTCTCAAGCGCAAAAATATTCTCAGCACCTTTAGTAATTAACACATCAGTACCTGCTGAAGTCGCTAGATCAGCTGCTTTAATCTTACTAAACATACCGCCAGTGCCATATTTACTAGTATCTTTTTGGGCTAAAGCATAAATTTTATCATCAATTTTTTTGATGTTAGTCAACAATTTAGCATTAGCTTCAGTTTTGGGATTAGCATCATAAAGACCTGCTACATCCGAAAGCAAAATAAGCAAATCAGCTGAAATTAAATGTGCCACCTGCACACTTAAACCATCATTATCACCAAAAGTTATTTCTTCAGTTGCAACTGAATCATTCTCATTAATGACTGGCACAATATTTAAATCGAGCAAATTATTAATAGTACTGCGCATATTAAGATAACGTTTACGATTACCTGCATCAGCACTAGTAATTAACATTTGCGCGGCTTCTAACTTTGCTGCTTTAAATTGCTTTTTGATAGTTTCAATTAAAATTGCCTGACCATATGCTGCATAGGCTTGTAACTCTGAAATATCTAAATCAGCACGTTCTCTACCTAAAGCCTTACAAGCACAGGCGATTGCACCTGAACAAACTAAAACAACCTGCACTCCTGATTTCTGCAATTTTTTAATTTCACGCGCCAGCTCTTTTAACCATTTTTTACGCATGGTATTTTTTTCAGAAATAATTACTGAAGAACCAATTTTGATGACTATTTTTTGATAATTACTTAACTGCATAAAACATTTGAGATATTTTCCAAAAACACTATATTATGTTGCGCAGCAATTAAAAAGTAAATTATGGCAGTAACAACAGCAGAATTACAAGAAATCTTAAGCAATAACTTTCCTGATAGCGAAATTAATATTCATGATTCTATGGGTAGTGGTGATAGCTATGCTATTCAAATTATTTCTGAGCGCTTCCAAGGGCTTAACCGAGTTAAACAACATAAGCTAGTTATGGATTGTTTGCGAGAGGTTCTTGCAGAAAGATTACATGCTGTAACTCTTAAAACCTCTTGTAAAGCCTAAGAAAAAATTTATATTAATATCAATCATAAAATATTTAATCATGTCTGACATCAACCAACAAATCGAACAATTAATTAAAGATAATCAAGTAGTACTTTTCATGAAGGGTAACAAAACTTTTCCGCAATGTGGCTTTTCTGGTTTTGTAGTGCAATTACTAAAAAATTATAAAGTAGATTTCCAAGATGTAGATGTACTTAAAGATCCTGACCTACGTCAAGGCATCAAAGATTACACAGATTGGCCAACCATTCCGCAACTTTATGTTAAAGGCGAATTTATCGGTGGTTGTGATATCTTACGCGAAATGCATGAAGCAGGAGAATTAAACGAAGTTTTTGCAGCATAATTACTTATGGCAAGCCCAGCAATATCTATTAAAAATCTTAGCAAAACCTACCGCAGCAAAAATAATGTGGTTAAAGCTCTTGATGATGTTTCTTTAGATATTCCACGTGGCAGTTTTTTTGGACTACTCGGACCAAATGGTGCTGGTAAATCAACGCTCATAAATATTCTGGCATCATTAGTTAAAAAAGATACTGGTGCGATCACAATTTGTGATATTAATTTTGAGCAGCACTTAAATAAAGCTAAAGCAAAATTAGGTGTTGTACCGCAAGAGTTAATCCTTGATCCATTTTTTACCGTACGTGAAGCTCTAGATTTTTATGCTGGTTATTTTGGCGTACCAAAAGCTAAGCGCCGCACTGATGAATTAATTAGTGCTCTTGGTTTAGATGATAAATGTGAGGTTGGACCACGCTCACTTTCTGGTGGTATGAAACGTCGCCTATTAGTTGCTAAAGCTTTAGTGCATGACCCTGAAATTATTATTCTTGATGAACCAACAGCTGGTGTAGATGTTGAGTTACGTGATCAATTATGGAAATATATTAAAAAGCTAAATAAGGCTGGTAAGACTATCATTCTTACTACTCATTATTTAGAAGAAGCTGAAGAATTATGCGATCAGATCGCTATTATTAATCATGGTAAAATTATTACCAACGAGAAGAAAACCAAGCTTAAAGAAATTTTCGGGCTACAACGTCTGCATATTGAACTAAGCAAAAGCAATAAAGCTTTAGTAAAAAATCTAAGCAAATATGGTGAAGTTACTGAAAAGAAAAACTCACTTATTCTTACCTATAAAAAAGGTGATTTTAATTATGCAGATTTACTTGAATTACTAGCTAAAAGTAAAAACTCAATCACTAATTTAACTACGCAAGAAACTGATATTGAAGATATCTTCAAAAATTTAGTTTATAATAAATAGTATATTTGTGATGTTACCCATCCCGAAACTAAAACAAATTCAAAATTTTACTGAAAATAATCTCAAAATTTTTTTGAGCTTCTCAGCTGCATTATTGTTACTAGCAATATATTTCATTATTAATTCTCCGGATGATTATCAGCAAGGTAATGCTGTAAAAATTATGTATATTCATGTGCCTAGCGCTTGGCTTGCTTTGCTGATTTATTCAGTCATTGCCGGGTTTTCTTGTGCTAGCTTTATCTATAAAACTCCTTTGCTAGCCTTATCAGCTATTAGCTTAGCACCCATTGGTTGTTGCTTTGCGATACTTACTTTAGTTACTGGTTCAATTTGGGGCAAACCAATTTGGGGCACTTGGTGGGTATGGGATGCACGCCTTACTTCGATGTTAGTTTTATTTTTTCTTTATGTAGGTTATATCGCACTTTACCATGCTTATGATCAGCAAATTAATGGTTCAAAAATGGCAGCCTTACTTGCTATTATTGGCTTTATTAATATTCCGATCATTAAATTTTCGGTAGATCTATGGAATAGCCTGCACCAGCCTGCTAGTATTATTAGGTCAGGTGGTATGGCAATTGTGCCAGAAATGCAAAAGCCTCTTTTTGTAAGTTTTGCAGCATTATGTGTTGTATCATTTACAATTTTTTTGCTGCGCCTAAATAGTTTTTTATATAAAATTAAGCAATTTCGAAAAAGGTGAAGAAATTATGACTTATATTGTGACAGATAATTGTATCAAATGTAAATATACCGATTGTGTAGAAGTATGTCCGGTAGATTGCTTCTATGAAGGTGAAAATATGTTAGTGATTAATCCTGAAGAATGCATTGATTGCGGTGTCTGCGAACCAGAATGTCCTATTGATGCGATTAAACCTGAAGCAGATGAATTAGTTGATTTTTTAGAGCTTAATAAGAAATATTCTGAGATCTGGCCTAATATTACCGAGAAAAAAGATGCTCTTCCTGAAGCAGATAAATTTGAAGATTTACCTAATAAATATCCTGAACATTTTAGCAAGAACCCTGGTTAATCAGTATATTGCCCAGGCTTTGCTATCTCTCGATACAATTTTAGCTACGCTAAACATACTTCGGTACGCGCTAAGTTCTACTCAGCACAACGCTCGAGAACCGGTTGGTGAGTGATTTCGAACATAGTGAGAAATTGTACCGAACCACAAGGTTCTCAACAAAAATCCAAGTGCACTATACTGATTAACAAATCTCATCAACACTTTTTGCTAAATATGCTTCAGGAATATCATAAATCTCTGCGAGTTTTTTTTGCGTGAATAATTTTGCTACAGAAATTAGTATTGACCTAGCTCCGCCAGATTCATATGGTGTAAACCAGATGAATCTGAAAATTACACATGGTTCGGTACAATTCTTCACTGCGCTCAAAATCACTCACCAACCTTTCTACTATAGCCTCCCCAAAGCTCAAATCTTTACGAGAGATAGCAAAACAATTGAGCTCTAGGCAGTTTTTTTATCCTTTGCCTTACGCAACTGCGCAGTAAGTTTATCAAGAGCTTGATT
>CAXDRM010000104.1:0-4264 GCA_963991775.1 uncultured Rickettsiales bacterium
AAGAGCCGGATTAAGTACTATTGGCATAAAATAAAACTTTTGTCCGGTAGCATGATGTCTAATACGCTGCGTTTTTCAAAAGTTGAGCTTATCAAAAATCCAAGCACACTATATTGATTCTAAATAGCCCTATTAACCCAGACTGACAAAAATCTTCTAAAACTAGGATCATTTTTTACCTGGTGGTATTTTTGATGATTTTCGAATAGTTGCTTTTATAGAGCAGCTATTCGGCAAAGCTGTCATATTAGTTAAGACCTGCGCGTGCTCATTTACTATTTGTAAACTCCGCTGCTCGGCTAATACCAATTCCCACCTTTATTTATAGTTTTGCAGCTTGAATAAATTAAAAAAAGAACGAGTAAAATTATGAAAACATAGCAATCCGCTACGGTTGAGAAATTTTACGAAGTAATTTTTTTAATTTATTAGCTGCCCCCTGGGTTAGGGCAAAAAGCTCGTCTTTATTATCAAAAAACACTTAATAATAACAATGGTTATTAGCTGCGTATTTTTTGACAAAAATACTACGCTTTTTGACTCCTAACAAAATTACAAATAAAGATGGGATTTGGTATTACAATATGACAAAAATCTTCTAAAACTAGGATCATTTTTTACCTGGTGGTATTTTTGATGATTTTCGAATAGTTGCTTTTATAAAGCAGCTACTTAAAAAGAAAATACTACTTATTACAAACTTAAAGCTAAAAAGGAGAATCAACACCTTCATTTAATAAGTCTAAATAATTTTTATAACTATATAGCTTATCTCTTTGCTGCTTGGTGGCACTAAGAATATTTAATTCTAGCAAATGATTTACAGCTGCACGAGCTGTAGGCTGCGATACCCCTAAATCTTTTGCTATATTTGGCACTGTATTTAAAGGCTTTATCTTAAATAGCTCAAAGACTCTTAAAGCCGAATGCTGCGCCCTACCCAGCACAGAAATTTTCTGTTCATCCTCCTCAAAAAGTTGCAACATATTTTGAGTAGTTAAACAAGACTCCCTGGCAATATTACAAATAGCTTCTAAAAAAAATTCTAACCAAGCTTCCCAGTCACCTTTTAATCTAACATTTTGTAAATGCTCATAATATAAATCACGATGGTTTTTTAGAAAAAGACTTAGATATAAAATAGGCTCTGATAAAATATTATTATTGCATAGTAATAATGTAATAAGTAAACGCCCTAAACGACCATTACCATCTAAGAAAGGATGTATTGTTTCAAATTGCACATGAATTAAACCAATCTTAATTAATAATGGCAAATCATCTTCTATATGCAAAAATTGTTCAAAATCACTAAGGATATCCGGGAGCATGTCTGTTGGCGGAGGTACAAATTTAGCATTTCCTGGACGTGTACCACCTAGCCAATTTTGTGATTTTCTAAACTCACCCGGAGTTTTCTGAGCACCACGTCCACCACGCAATAAAATAGCATGAATTTCTCTAATTAAACGTAATGACAAAGGAAAACCATTTTTTAAACGCTCTAAACCATGTGTTAAGGCAGCAACATAATTTGATACTTCCTCAACATCATCAATTGGTACAGCAGGAACAGCTTCATTTTCATATAATAACAGATCTGAAAAAGAAGATTGCGTACCTTCAATCTGTGCAGAAAGTAAGGCTTCTTTGCGTACATACATATAAATGAATAGCTTATGATTGGGTATAAAATCTGTAAGATTATTAAGGGCTCCTAACGCTCGATTAGCTTTTTCTAAAGGTTTTAATAATTTTGTTAAATCCAAAGCAGGATCAGGTGGCAATTTACTTGGAATAAATGACTTATAGCGCTCTTTACCTACATTATAGATTTTATATGTGCCTAATCGCTTATTTTGCATAATTTATCTTTTCTTAAGAAAACCTATAAAGAAAGGATAACTAATTATCCTTTCTTAGTCAATCAAGAAAGAAAGGGTAGCTGATTATCTTTTCTTAACTAATGCAAAATTGGCATCCTTAATATAAGAAAGCGTCAGTTTAAAATGTATATCTCTATTTATTTCGACCAACTATCTGCTATATCGGCAGAAACCTCTAAAGGAACTTTTAATTTTATAGTCTGCTCCATAGATTTTTTAATTAGCGCTAAAGCTTTCTCTGCTTCCTCTTCTTTTACTTCATAAATTAATTCGTCATGAATTTGCAAAATTAAACGCGCCTGTAAATTTTGCCGCGTGATTTTATGATCTAATTCAAGCATGGCTTTTTTCATAATATCAGCGGCACTGCCTTGCAGAGGAGCATTAATTACTGCCCTCTCAGTAAAGCTTCTTAACGCATAATTTTTACTATTAATATTTGGAAAAAATAACTTCCGTCCCAAAATAGTTTCTATGTAACCCTGCTTACGACATAGCTCGGTAATATTTTCCATATAGTTTTTAATTTCTGGGTAACGCTCAAAATAAAGCTCGATATAATTACTTGCCTCCTTACGCTCAATAGCTAAACGATTAGCTAAACCAAAACCACTAATGCCATAAATAATACCAAAATTAATAGTTTTAGCTTTGCGTCTTAACTCACTATCAACCTGATCAAGAGCTACGCCAAAAACCTCACTAGCAGTACTTGCATGGATATCTGCGCCTGCTGCGAAAGCAGTCTGTAACTTTTTAATATCAGCAATATGTGCAAGTAAACGCAGTTCAATTTGCGAATAATCCGCAATGATTAATTTATGTCCTGGCTCACAAATAAATGAACCTCTTATAGCATCACCCTCTTTAGAACGAATCGGTATATTTTGTAGATTAGGATTATTGGAACTCAAGCGCCCAGTCGAAGTAGTAATATTAGAAAAATGACTATGTACCCGACCAGTTTTTGGGTTAATTAATTGTGGCAAAACATCACTATAAGTATTTTTCAATTTACTAAAATGACGCCAAGTCAAAATATGCTCTGCAATCTTATGACCTTGTGCTACTAACTCTTCTAATACTTCCGAATCAGTTGATAATGATTTAGTTTTTTTGTTTTTTTTATGTGGTTCAATTTTTAATTTTTCAAAAAGAATTTCTCCTAATTGCTTTGGTGAACCAACATTAAATTCTTCACCGGCAAGACGAAAAATTTCAGTTTCAGCTTGAGCAATTTTAGTAGCAAATTCGTTGCTTAGTTCAGTTAATTTGTTAGCAGCAATTTTGAAACCTGCCTCTTCCATATGCAACAAAAGCTGGCTGAAAGGAAAATCATAATTATAAAGTAAAGCCAGTAATTTTTTACTATGTAAGCTGCTAAGTAAATCAAGATGAGCAGCTTGTAATTTTAGCGCAAAATTTTGTAGAGCAGCTTCTTCTTGTTGTTCAGGCAAAGCAACTAAATCAGCCAATTTTTTATAACCAGCAAGATAGGCTGCAACACTTAAGTCAAAAATATTTAGGTAATTTTTACTACTTGAAAATAATTTATGCTCTTTAGTAAAATGAAAATATTTTTGATAAAATTCTTTATAATTATAAAATATTTTTTTGAGAGATGACGCTTTTAACAATTTTGCAAAAAGCTGTGATATATCAACTGATTTTATTATTTCTGTTGTTGCAAATAAATCTGTAGCTTCTGCTTCCGCTGCTTCTAAAATTATCTGATAACAAATATTATCACTTAGTAAATAGAGCTGCTCTTTATGCTCGGTAATAAAAATTTCTGGCTGCGTAGTTAAATGCTGCTGTATATCTGCAAGCTCAGAAATTTTAGTAATTTGCTTAATAGTAATTTGTGCTAATTCTTGTTTTTGTTCCGCTCTTGTTGCTTCGGCAAAACTACTATCTTGATCAATTTTGCTAAGCAAAGATTTAAAACCATGTTTGCTAAAAAAAGCTGCTAATTTTTCTTTATCAATTTCTTTTAAGGTTAAATCAGAAAATCCAACGGCTAATTGCACATCTTCTTTTAAGCGCACTAAATCTTGTGAAAGAAAAGCTTGTTCACGATTATTAGTTAAAGTTTCACGACGTTTTGGTTGTTTGATATTTTCAAGATTCTGATAAATGCCAGCAAGATCACCATAATTATTTAATAATTCTGCCGCAGTTTTTGGTCCAATAGTTGGCACGCCGGGAATATTATCAGCACTATCACCGCTTAAAGCTAAAAGATCTAAAACCTTTTCAGGATAGACGCCAAATTTTTCAAATACCGCTTCGCGATCAATGATTTTTTGTTTCATCGGATCATATAATTTGACACGCTCATCAATTAGCTGCATCAGATCTTTATCGGAAGAAATGAT
>CAXDRM010000105.1:0-4124 GCA_963991775.1 uncultured Rickettsiales bacterium
TTATGTTTTAATCAGCGAATGGCCGAATTGCCCCGTTTCTGTAATTATAACCAAAGTTAAACAGCAGCTTAAACCTGCAGCCAAAAACAACAAACCTAAGCAAGTTCTGGAACAAGAGTCAGACCAGGCTATAAATACAGAAATCAATGCAGATCCCGCTGAATCTTCTGTAACTGTAAAAACTTCGACTAATACGCAAAATGCTAGCCAGATGCAAGATAACAGCTCTAGTGATGAGACAAATACGCTAGAAAAGCAGAAGAAAAAACACCGCATGCAGCCTAAGCTTTATTACAAGACTTTAAAATATCTTTGCACAAAATATCCTAATTGTTTTAAAAAGAGGCCAGACTACCCTATTCCTCTGGCGATCAGAATACATAAGCAGCTGCAAGTGCAAGAAGAAGGCAATTTATCACATACTGATATAGCTAAGTTTTTATTTGTCTATACTAGAAGCGCTTTTTATAAATCTTCCCTGCATATTGGCGTAACTAGAGTTAATCTTGATGGTAGCTTTGCTTCTATTGTTACTGAAAAAGAGCTGGAGTTTTTAGGTAGAGCAAAAGCTAAGCTTGTAAGTCCCAAAAGATTAAAGTCGGATGCTCTGTTTAAATCTGTTCTTGAGGATAAAATTGCTGCTACTGAATTCCTAGATGCATATTTGCCCGATAATATAAAAAATATACTGGATTTATCGACTATTTTAATTGAAAAAGAATCTTACATCGAAGAGGATTTAAAAAGACGTTTTTCTGATATTGTTTATTCTATTAAACATAAGGATAATCCTAAGGAAACAGCCTTTGTTTATGCCCTGGCAGAGCACCAATCTACACCTGATTATTGGATAGCACTTAGACTGTTCAAATATATGCTGCTTCTTTGTGAGAGACATAAAAAGAAGAAAGATAAACTACCCTTGGTGGTGCCTTTGGTTCTATATAATGGTAAGACTGAATATACTGCTCCCAAATCTTTCTGGGAATTATTTAATAATCCTGATATGGCAAAATCCATTATGTCTGATAATTATCAACTAATTGACCTGCAATCAATGAGTGATGATGAAATCAAGAGTAAGCCTCACCTTGGTATGTTTAATTTTTTTATGAAGCATATATATCAGAAAAACATGCTAGAACTATGGCAGCAGTTCCTAACTGAATTTACCCAATCCATCTTAATAGATAAAGAGCAAGGATATATTTACATCAAAAAGCTACTATGGTATACTAGCTCCAAGGTGGAAACTGAAAAAACCGATGAGTTAAATAAGTTGATATTAAGTCACCTACCAGATGATGAAGGAGAAAATATTATGCGCACTATTGCAGATCATTATATTGATGAGGGACTGGAAAAAGGCATGGTCCTTGGGATAGAAAAAGGTAAAGCCGAAGGTGAGGCGCAGGGCATCGCTAAAGGTAAAGCCGAAGGTATAGCTGAAAGAAATATAGAAATTGCTCGTCGTATGATAAAAGAAAATGTTGACATGAATTTTATTGCATCAGTAACTGATCTTTCTGCTGACAAACTTCTCAAACTCAAAAACCGCATCTAACTTACCTAATATTAATATTTATCAAATATAGAAATTTATGAATTTTGATCATATATCTGACTGCATCGAAGAAAAAAAATTAACAGCGCAAGAAACAAAACACAAAAAATCAAGGGTAAGGAGGTTAAATAGAAAATTTGCTGCAAGTCGTGCTGATATAGAATTAGCACAATCCGTTGTAAATCAGGAGAGCGCTGCAGCACTAAAAGAGTATAGGAGCTTACGTATAAAAATTCTTGAGCAAAGGCTAAGACAAGGGGATGAGTTCAAATACTTGCTCTAAACTATTCTTTACTCTACACCAATCAAGTCACACTTTATGAAAATCGGCAAAGTAAAATGTTCCAATCCCAATAAGGGCTATGGTTTTATTAAGCCACAAGATGGTAGTCCGGATATATTTGTACATATTAGTGATGTAAAACGTGCTGGATATACAGGCCCTAATGACAATCAAACTACTTGCTATGAGATAAACAAGTTACACCGTTTATTATTAAAATCCTAAATCAATCAATATTTAGACCTCAATATGTTAGAAATGATAGAATTGCAAGATTAAACAAATAAATGACCAAAATTAAGAGAGATACACTTATATTATATTTGCAGAACAGCACTGAAGAAATTGAGCTTTCCGATATTTTGAATTGGCTTTCTATGTATAGTAATGTTGAAATAAAAATAGAAGCAAAAGAGAGAAGTTATGAATAAATCTGAATTTGTAAAACATATAAGAAATGAACTAGACTGCAATGAAAGTGAAGCAACAAAACTCGTTGATTCTTTTACTAAATGTTTAACCTCAGCACTTGTTAAACAAGATGAGGTGCTGCTCCAAGGTTTTGGACGCTTTTATAAAACTCTTTCCAAAGAAAGACCTGGTCGTAACCCAGCTACTGGCCAAGAAGTAACAATAGCTGCATATAATCAAATCAAATTTAAACCGGGTAAACGATTTAAAGAAGCTGTAAATAAATAATTAGGGAGATAATTTATGTCACAAGGAAAAGTTAAATGGTTTAGCTCTGAAAAGGGTTATGGCTTTATTCAACCAATAGATGGTTCAAATGATGTGTTTATTCATATTAGTGAGCTAGAACGTGCTGGATATGACAACTTAAATACCGATCAAAATGTTAGCTATGATTTGGATACTAACAAAGATAAGATCCGGGCTGTGAATCTCAAGTTAATATAGGGGTATACTATTATGAATGAAGATTATAAATGTCAATGTCAATTAATATGGACCAAGCCTTAAAAATCGAAAAATTAAATAAGATATATGATAATGGTTTTCAAGCACTGAACAATATCAATTTAGAAATAACTCCCGGAGAAATATTTGCTTTACTTGGACCAAATGGTGCTGGCAAAACAACACTCATTAGTACAATATGCGGGCTGGTAAGACCAAGCTCTGGTAACATTCAAGTTTTTGGCCATAACCATATAAAAGACTACAGAATCGCCAGAACACATATAGGATTGGTTCCGCAAGAACTGACCACTGATAGTTTTGAAACGGTTTTGCATACTGTAAAATTTAGTAGAGGTCTTTTTGGCAAGGTTCCTTCACCTCAGTATATAGAAACTATTTTAAAGCAATTGTCACTCTGGAATAAAAAAGATTCTCAAATTCGTACATTATCCGGAGGTATGAAAAGAAGAGTCCTTATTGCTAAAGCCTTGTCACATGAACCAAATTTATTATTTTTAGACGAACCTTCTTCAGGTGTAGATGTTGAGCTGCGCCAATCGATGTGGCAACAAATACGTGAACTGAGGGATTCAGGTGTCAGTATTATCCTCACAACACACTATATAGCTGAAGCAGAAGAAATAGCTGATCGTATTGGCATAATTAATCAAGGCAGGTTAGTTATTGTTGAAGAGAAAAAAGCATTAATGCAAAAGCTAGGTAGAAAAAAGATAGTTATGAATTTATCTACTGCCATGTCAGAAATACCTAATGCTTTATTAAAATTTAATATGCAACTTGAAGATAAAGGCACTAGTGAGCGTTCACTAATATTTTTTAGATTAAAGAATTCAGCTGTAATTAAGGGGTTGATGTTTTGTAGTTTAGCGGTAGCAAAGATGGATTTTGTCCGTTCTACGAATCTCTGGCCTCTGTCTGACCAAGTGAATAAGGAGTTCTTCCTATATTTGACGTGATGTTTTATTTGCCTTTCAGCAAAATTATTGGTCGGTTCAATTTCAGGATTTTCTACGAACAACCACATCATATCAAACGACTTCAATATGTTGCCTGCAACCCTTCTTGCTTGCTCGCACTCTTGCAGTTGTGAGACTTTCTTCAGATAATACAGCATCTTCTTTTGTATCTTTCTCATTCGCCGCAAATAATACAGACTTTCTATTTTGCCTGCCTTGTGACATTTATAGGTGACCTGGTACTAAGGACTATGCAAGAAATGCAGAATTGAATAAAGTGCCGAATATATAATTGACTTTCATAGTTCGTGCATTTATGTTATAAATAACCCCAACTATGTATAAGAAAAGTACTGCATAGCTGGTGGTATTGGGGTAT
>CAXDRM010000106.1:0-3889 GCA_963991775.1 uncultured Rickettsiales bacterium
GATTTGTGGCGTGGCTAGGATTTAAGTGCCTGCGTGGCGGAATTGGTAGACGCAACGGACTTAAAATCCGTGGGACTTTTTGTCCTTGCCGGTTCAAGTCCGGCCGCGGGCACCATCATAAATTTTTTTATTTCTACCTTGTCTAACATATCTAACTACCAGGATATTCAAGCAATCAAAAAATTCGTAAAGCATGATATTGCTTTTGTAGAGAAGCATCTACAAGATTTTATTGCAGGAAGCAGTAGCGAATTATCTAAAGATGTTGCAGCAAATATTTTAAATTCTGGCGGTAAAAGAATTAGACCAATTATTACCATTTTAAGCGGAAAATTATTTGGCTTTCAAGAAGCAGCTTTATATCAATTAGCTACAGCTGTTGAGTTAATTCATACTGCAACATTGCTACATGATGATGTGATTGATAATTCTGAGATGCGTCGTGGTAATAAAACTGCAAATAATCTTTATGGCAATAAAGCGCCAATCTTAGTTGGTGATTATTTATTCTCAGGCAGCTTTATGCATATGGTGAATACAGGCTCATTGGATGCTCTACAAATTTTGGCTAAAGCATCTTCGGTTATTGCTGAAGGTGAGGTTAGACAATTAGAGCTACAAAATAAAAAGAGTTTTATCTATCAAGATTATCTAAATGTTATAACTGCTAAAACTGCAATATTATTTGCGGCAGCTGCTGAATCTGCTGCTGTACTTGCTAATCGTAGTTCTAGCCAGGCGCGCATCATGCATGAATTTGGTTTAAATTTAGGCATTGCTTTTCAGATCATTGATGATGTTTTGGATTATAGTGCTGATGCTAAAAAAATTGGTAAAAATTTAGGTGACGATTTTTATGAGCAAAAAATTACTCTGCCAATTATTTTACTTTATGAGCAATCTGATAGTAATGGCAAAACTGATATTGCACGAATTTTTAATAAGGATGATCCACAAAAAAACGATCTTAATTTCATTTTATCTGAGCTAAATAGTAAAAATATTTTTGCACGATGTTTAGATCAGGCGCGTAGCCATATTGATCAAGCCCTACATTCTTTAAGTGCTTTTCCTGAAAATGAATATCGCCAGGTTCTTGAAGCAATCTGCTACGTTACAATTTCCCGTGAAAGCTGAATATTTGATTATTTCAGTTAATAAAATAAATTTGCAACAAAGGTTCAATTTTATACAACTTTTCTAAAATAAGTTGTTGATTTTAACAATAGGTGCACTACATTCTACTAACACAAGAGTTAATTTAAAGATTAATAGTTAAATGCTTCCTATAGTTGCTATTGCATTACCTACCTATTTTTTGCTTAGTTATTTAGAGTTAAAAAGCACTTATCTATTTTTTAAAAATAGCTATTGGTCAAAATTTGTTTTGTCTTTCGCGTTTTTAGGCCTTCTAGCAATAATTATATCAGGTGTAAGTGAGTATGGTCTTAATTTTTTTTACAAATTATATTTTAGAGGCTACTTGTCATTAACTGTGGGTTTTTTTCTGTTTGCACAGTCATTTTGGTTGGCAATAATCTTTCAAATTTTTTCTGTTTTGCGAAGTAGTGTAGTTTTGCTGAATATATCCTATATGTTCACATGGCTAGGAATTGTGGGGGTATTAATATCAAATTTCTTTTTTAAAAATTTATCATAACATTACATTGGACTAAATTATGAATTATACATCTGAAGTTTTTGATCATATAAAGGCATCAAAGGATCAAATTAATGAAGTTAGTGTAAAACTTAATGTAAGTTCTTCAGCTATTGCGGGTGCAATAGCTGAAG
Organism: uncultured Rickettsiales bacterium; assembly: GCA_963991775.1. Lineage (GTDB taxonomy): Bacteria > Pseudomonadota > Alphaproteobacteria > Rickettsiales > JABIRX01 > CAXDRM01. The sequence continues at coordinate 1,795 of CAXDRM010000106.1, forward strand.
AGGCTAATTCTATTTTAAACTCAGGTTTTTTTCATCAGGTTGCAAATAAAACTGCTGAAGGGTTAGCTATTAGAACTCATAACGAGTTACTTGATAATTATAATGAAGTTCACAGACCTGAAAATATCAACAAACTTCTAGACCCGAGTACAACTGATAAATTTTTTAATCCAGTACTAAATGATGTAGGGCTAGGAAATATAAAAATTTCTACAGCTATTTCACTTCTAAATAACTATAATCAGACTTATCCAGACTCAGATCCTTTGAATATTAAGTATTTAAATAATGATTATAGGTCTTTGGCGGCAGGATTAATTACTGCTGATAATGATTTAACACCAAAATTTGCTGGTTTAATGATAAAGCAAGCAGATGATTTTTTTTCAACTCATGCAGATAATTGGTCTACTCTTTCTGATACTCAGAAAGATGGCTTAAAAATAACTTACTATAATCTTGGTGAAGAAAAGATTTTAGAAAAATATAACCAGGCCATGAAAGAAGATGGTGTTTATAACCCGCAAGTAGGTAGTGGTGGTTTAGAGCATTTAGAAAATGCTGAAGGAATAAAAGACGCTTTAGGAGTAAATGACATAGAGAGTATTAGTGCTGGTGCAAGGTTAGATGCGCACGAAACTTTTGTTGCACCAGAAGATAGAAAAACTTCTGATAACATTGTTGTTAAACTTAAAGGAGATCTTACGAATGAGTATAAAATAAAAGTTTTGTTAGATCTTAATTTAGAAAATAAGACTATAACGTTCCAGAATCCAGATAGTAGTTTAGAAACTTATAGGATTGATGATAAATTTTTAGCGGTAGCAGAGCAGTACAACGCTGATATAACTTCTCTTTCAATATCCGCCTTAAATGGTAATTCATATAGTCTGTCTGATCGTGAAATAGTAGCTGAAAATGGTGGCTCAATGTATGTGTATCGTCTGGATGATCAGCTGAAAATTACAAATACTGATAATGATGCTAGTTTTATTCCTGCCACTTCACCATCAGAATATACAAAGATTTTAGAAAATATTTTTGGAGAAAATGGAGATTTAGTGCCTACTGTAAAAAGCTATGTCGTCCAACCAGGAGATAGCCTTAGCATGATAGCTGCAAATAATAATACCACAGTAGCAAGTATTTTAGAAAATAACGATATACCAGATCCAAATAATATATCTGTTGATCAAGTAATTAAGATTGATAATCAATCATCAGTAAATAGCTTCAAAATTAATGATAAGGAATATGATGCCATTAACTATGACAGCGCAATTCAGTTGGCCGATGCTGGCTTGATTGCTACAGATGCTATAGAAGTAGATGCAGATGGCAATCCAGTTTCATTTTATGGAGATTTATTCAAAACAAAAAAGCAGGATGGAACAGAAGTAGTTGTTAGAGAAAAAAATTCATCTATTGATACGGTTGATGGAGATAAGCATGCTGTTGCTTCATTAATTGCTCAAGAAGAACAAGGCCAACATTCTTTAACTGAATTTATAACTGATAAAACTACGGAATTCGGTAGTTCATTTAAAGATTACTTAGATGATAATAAGGATTACATAATAGGAGATGTTTTAGCAAGAGTAGCTTTGGGAGAATCGTTAGATGATGCTTTTGTTGCAGTAGCAGAAGTATGGGGGATAAATGCCTTATTAAATAACTCAACATCTAATTCATTGCTTCATGGTTTATTTGGTGCAGATGCGGAGTTTTCAAAAGGTAATGGTTTAGCAGCTGGTCACTATCGTCAAAAGATAGGCACTAATGGTAAGCCTCTGACGCAACAAGTTCGAGATGCAAATGGTAACGTAAAAACAGATCTTTTTGGCAAACCTATAGAAGAGCCTGTATTAGAGTTAACTAGTAAATATAAACTAGATGCAAATGGTGATCCAGTATTGGATGCAAATGGCAAGCCAGTTGAAAACTCTATTACAAGCAGTGAAGTTGCAGCAGGTGTTAAAGCGGGTGTTGTATCTTTTTTAACTACCATTTTATTATCTGAGTTAAGAGGAGAAGATCTAAATAGCTCTGATTATACAGCAGCAGGATTACAAGCAGCTGGTATAACAGCTATGAC
>CAXDRM010000107.1:0-3828 GCA_963991775.1 uncultured Rickettsiales bacterium
ACATAAAGTGCATGAGCACACGCAAAAATTAGTAACGAACTAGCTTTGCCAATTTTATATGGTTGTTAGACCATTAAAATTGAAAATCACCAAAAAGAATTAGATTAGTTGCATGGAAGGGAGAATGGCAACATTAGACCAATAATAAATAATAGTAGCAATCTTCTTATTATATTCTTCAATATTAAAAGATTTACTCACATAGCCACAAGCATGATGACGATAACTAACATCCATGTCAGTAGGGTTGATACTATTAGTTAGCACAATTACTGGAATATCTTGGTTATTGCGATCGCGTCTAATTTCTTTTAAAACTTCAAGCCCATTTCTTTTAGGAATATTTAGATCTAACAGAATAATATCAGGTCTTTTGTGATTTTGATCTATATCAATATTTTTAAGATATTGTACTGCTTGATCACCATCATGCACCACAAATAAATCATAATCTAAACCAGAAGCTGCAATAGCATCACGTGTTAACATTTCATCAACAGGATTATCTTCAACAACTAAAATATTTAACGGAACGTCGCGCTCTAAATGTAAATATTTGCTTTTCTCACGATTAATATCATCAAAAATAGCGCCTTCAAAAAAATAATCCGGAGTGACTTTTAATGCTTTAGCTAATTGATATAATCTGCCCGCTGGGATTTTGTTTTCACCTTTCTCATATTTTTGCACTTGCTGATAAGATATACCAACCATTTCAGCTAAATCACCTTGCGATAATAATAACTTATCGCGCCTTTCTTTAAGCTTCTTACCCACAAAAATATCTAAACCTACCGCTGTACTCATAATTTACCTATTGAGTAGTTATTTAATGAAATTATATTTCTGTAACTTACGTTGTAAAGTTCTACGATGCATATTAAGCGCTTCTGCAGTTTTTGAAATATTAAAATCATGCTGCTCTAAAACCTGTTGAATATTTTCCCATTCTAGATTTTTTAAATTATGTGGCTTTGCCTCTACCTGATCTTTAAGCATTTCACCATTTAAAGCAGCACCAATTTCTGCAATAGTAACAGGTTTAGCCAGATATTCCACCGCGCCATTTTTTATAGCTTTAACCGCAGTATTGATACTAGCATAACCAGTTAAAACCAAAATGCGTATCTCAGGAAATTCAGTAGTAATTTCTTTAATGAAATCTAAGCTTGATGTGCCATTTAAATTTAGATCAAAAATAGCATGGCTAAAATTTTGTTGTTTAATTAGTTGTGCAGCCTCATTTAAATTATAAGCTTGAGCACATTTATAACCAGATTCACTTAGATTACTCGCCAAAATATTATTTAAAGTCTGATCATCTTCTAAAATTAGTAATGATGGTTTTTGCTTAGCTTGTTTCATTAAAAATTTTATCCTTAGGAATATTAATCATAATTTGATGCTCGGTTGCATTCTCGCTAAAATCAAGCTGACCTGCTAATTCTGTAATTACTAAATTGCTTAATTTTAAGCCATAACCATGTCCTTGATGCGATCTATGTTGTGCAGTTTTATTATTACTAATTTTTATGAGTAAATCTGTATTATTCGTGCTTAGCGTAATAGTGATTTTTTTACTAGCTGCTTGAGCAGCATTATCAAGTAAGTTAAATAATGCAAATTTTAAACTATCGGAAGAGATAATTTTTTGTTTAGCTAACTTAGTACTACAGTTGAAAGTAAAATTCACATTCGGGAAAAATTCTTGCCATTCCTCTAAAATTTCTGTGCAGAAATCACCTAACTTAACCGAGCTTAATTTGAAGCTGCGTTTTTGCTCAGTCTTTTTTAAAATATTTTGAATCAGATTTTTTGAACGAGAAATCTCATTACTAATTAATTTAAGCTGCTTACTCATTTTATTTTTATCGCTACGTTTTTTACCCAGCTCATTTTGGAGATTATCTGCAAGTAAATTTATGGAAGTAAGCGGAGTGCTTAACTGATGTGCAGCATTGCTGGTGAAAATACCTAAATTTTTTAAATGGCTAGCTTGCAGTAAATCAGTTTTATAATTAGTTAATTCGTCATTTTGTTCTTTTAAGATTTTCATCAAAAAATAAATCACCGCTGTAATGGTTAAAGCAATAATGCCAAATGAAATTAACATGCCTAGCATATGTAATTTAAAGAAAAAATCTGGAGGATTATCTGCTTTAAATTCAAGCGGCAAATAGTAAAAATAAAGTAGAAAATAAAGTGTGATGCTAACTGTAATTATAATGCCAGCATAGATGCGCGACAATACAATATTTGCCAAAATAATGGGCAGAATCAAAAAACCTATAAAGGGATTAACTACGCCATTGGAAAGATAAATATGACCAGCAAAAATTAAAGTATCATACAGTAAAAAGAGAAACAGAGCCTTATTGCTAATCTCTTTACTAAATAAGCAACGTGCCCGAGCATTAATCAATAATAATAAAGCGATAAGTGTGATATGTGCTGCAAAGCGTAATTTAATTTCAGAGAAAAATTCTAAGCCACAAATTACTGCTAATATTGTCAATATAGCAATAGTTCTTAATTTAAATAATAGAATGAAATTTTGCGCTCTGGAATTCATCTTTAAATATTTGCTGCGACAATTTGTCACATTGTATTTTACTGATTTGTTAATATTTTAGCTTGCAGTAACTAAAAAGAAAGTCAGATGAATTTTAAAAATATTTTAAAAGCCGGTTTCATATTAAATATTTTAGTAAGTGCTACTGCTTATGCAGACCATAACCATCATAATCATCTAGCCTATTCTGGTACACCTGCCAGTGTCTCAGCTACACATTTACATGCAAAAGGTGAATGGATGGCTAGCTATAAATATATGGAAATGCATATGTCAGATATCATGTCAGATGATTCAGAAATTCAGCCAGGCAGCACTGATTTTATGGTGGAAGCTAGAGACATGCAAGCATCGATGCATATGTTCGGTTTAATGTATGGAGTAAGTGATAATCATACAGTTATGGTTATGGTGCCTGAAGTGCGTAAGAAGATGAGAATGATTAACAATAATAATGGTGCTGAAATTTTAATGAGCTCGCAAGGTGTTGGTGATGTAAAAATTACTAATATTATTGGTCTTAGAGATGATTTATTGCTGAATTTAGGCATTTCTTTACCAACTGGTAGTATTAAAGAAACTAATGCTGCTGGTACAAGATTACCTTACGGGATGCAATTAGGTAGCGGTACTTACGATATTTTAGCGGGGCTAAGTGATATAAAAACATTTGGTAATAAAATTTTTGGTTTAAAAGTTGATGCTATCTTTAGATTAGGACGCAATTCGCAAGATTATTCTTTAGGAGAACAATATAAAATTGCTAGTTGGTTTGGTGTAGCACATGATGATTATAATGTTTCGACCATTGGTTTTAACGCTAGACATCAAACTAGAATTGATGGCATTGATGATCAAATTGAAGCCACAGGAGCTTTTCCAAGAGTTGCTAATTCATCTGGCGGTACAGAATTTAGTATAGCACTTGGTCATAATCATGAATTTTCTAAAGGCTGGTTAGAAGATACAAAATTTAGTGTTGAATATGATGTGCCAGTTTACCAATATGTAAATGGCACTCAACTAGCTCGTGACTATACTGCCTTTTTTAAGCTATCTAAGGTATTTTAATATTATATAAAGTAACCTTTGAGTTTCTTGTTAAGCAGTTCGAGTATAGCTCTGCATCGCTGTCCGTTTTGTGAATAACAAAATGGTTATTCACAAATACTCATAATATTATTTTTCTTCTCAAAATTACATCCAACCGGTTGGTGTAGTTCGACCCATTCGACAAGCTCAGGAGAACCAAGCTC
>CAXDRM010000108.1:0-3613 GCA_963991775.1 uncultured Rickettsiales bacterium
TTATTTGAGCTACAAAACTTTAAATAATAGCTAGAGTACTATGAAAAAAGCTACTGTGCTTTTTTACTGCGTTTGCCTCAGGAACCTAAAGGTTTAAAGCCGGTTCTCGAGTGGCAATTTGCGTAAGCATAATTGTTGTATCGAGAGATCCTGCAAGCTTATCTCTGTAAATTCTGCTCAGTCACTATAGTTCTAACAGTCTTCGTAGCAGAACGCATTACTATCGAATTAGTAATATTCTTACCTTGATAATGTTTAACACCTTTAAGCATAAAACCATCTGTAACTCCACTTGCAGCAAACATTACATCGCCTTTAGCCATTTCAAAATGAGTATATTTTTTATCAAGATCTGCAATGCCCATTCTTCTGGCACGCTCTTTTTGCTCATCATCATCGAAAAGCAATCTGCCTTGCATTTGACCACCAGTTGCACGCAAAGCTGCTGCTGCCAATACACCTTCTGGTGCACCACCAATACCAAAATAAATATCAGCTGAAGGGTTTGGTACAGCTGTAGCAATAATACCTGCAATATCACCATCAGTGATAAGATTAATTCTTGCACCTGCTTCACGCACTTTAGCGATTAATTCTTCGTGACGTGGTCGCTCTAAAATAATTGAAGTTAAATCAGAAACATCGCATTTTCTGGCTTTAGCAAGATTTTTTAAATTAACTTGTGGTGAATTATCTAAATCAATTACACCATCTGGTAAATCATTACCCACAGCAATTTTATCCATATAAACATCTGGTGCATGTAAGAAATTACCTTTTTTAGCAAAAGCAATTACTGCTAAAGAATTTGGACTACCTGTAGCACATAGGCCTGTACCTTCTAGCGGGTCAAGAGCAATATCAATTTCAGGACCTTTGCCTGTACCCACTTTTTCACCAATATAAAGCATAGGCGCTTTATCTCTTTCACCTTCACCAATCACGATAGTACCATCAATATCCATAGTATTTAATGATTCACGCATGGCATTAACTGCTGCCTGATCAGCATCATTTTGCTTACCCCGACCGATCCAAGGACTGCAAGAAATTGCGGCATGCTCGGTAACTCTGATTGCTTCTAGAGCAAAATTACGATTTAAATTATCTTGATTATCCTCGCTGATTTCTAAAATTGCTTTTGTCATATTTACTTATCTATGCTAATTATTTGCTATGCTTGCTTTGTCTGGTTAAATTTTAACCGCAGCAAAACTAACTGTTAATCATAAAACTATAAATTTAAAATACTATGTTAAAACTTCCTCAATTTATCGCCCATGCTTGTGGAGGCATTAATAGTATTTACTACACTAATTCTACCGAAGCCCTTGAAGTTGCTTATCAAAATGGCTTGCGCTTCATTGAAATTGATATTTTAACCTGCTCAGATGATGAATATGTTTTACTACATGACTGGCAGCAAACCTCAGAAAAATTATTTGGTAGCACCGGACAAAAAAGCTTAAGCGAATTTAAAAAGCTGAGCATGGTTGGTGACTATAGCCAGCAAAGCTTAGCTGAATTTTGCCTGTGGCTGCGCAACCATCCTGATTGCTATTTAGTGACTGATTGTAAAGATCTTACTAATGAAGCTTTCGCGCAATATATAATTAAAAACTTTCCTGATTTAGTAGCACAAATTATCATCCAAATTTACGAATTTGCTGAATATGAAAAATTACGTAATTTAGGTTTTAAGCAGTTAATCTTTGCCACTTATCGCATCAATAATAACTCTGCTGAAATTATTACCTATTTAAAAGATAAAGAATTTCTTGCTGTGGCAATGTCTAAAACCCGCGCACAACAAGGTCTAGCTAAGCAAGTAAAAGCTAAGTTAGATCTCACCACTATTGTCTTTACCATAAATACTCTGGAAGAGTTGCAAGAATATCAGAAACTTGCTATAGATTCCTGCTTCACAGATTTCCTATATTAATTAATGATTTACATAGATTCGCAAGCAGCTTTAGAAGAATTATGTGCTGTGCTTGAAGATGAGGCTGAATTTGCATTTGATACTGAATTTATTCGCGAAAATACTTTCGTGCCAATTCTCTGCTTAATGCAAGTGGCCACCCAAGAAGAGATTTATCTTATTGATTGTCCTCGGCTTGATTTAACTAGTTTCTTGAAAATTCTTAGCAATCAAAAAATCACTAAAGTGATGCATAGCGCATCACAAGATATTGATCTTTTTGTTAAAAATTATGATTTAATACCTCAGCCAATTTTTGATGCACAAATTGCGGCCAGTTTTTTAGGTTATGGCTCTAGCATTTCTTATGCAAAATTAGTACGCGATGTTTTAAAAATTCGCCTTAATAAAGCCAGCAAATTAACCAATTGGTTAAATCGACCTTTATCTAAAGCGCAAAAAAACTATGCAGCAAGTGATGTAAAATATTTACTCGAAATAAAAGCGAAGCTCAGCAATAAACTTACTGAGAGAGAGCGTCTTACTTGGCTTAATGAAGAATTTGCCAAGCTGTATGAATTAAGCAATTATTATGTAGCACCCCAAGATGCTTGGCAACGCATTACGCAAAATTCTGATACGCCTTTTTTCTTAAATTATTTGCAGGCCTATGCTGCTTACCGTGAAGAATTAGCCGTGCAAAAAAACCTGCCACGTCGTTTCATTATTAAAGATGAATATTTGGTTGGCCTGGCTAAGTTAAAACCACAAACTCAGGATGATCTAGCAAGTGATCGTATTTTAAAAAAATATATTAAACCTAAATATTTAGAGTCTTTACTTAAATTGAGCCAAGAAGTTGCCAAGCAAGAGATTGAATTAGAGGCACCACAAAAATCACATTTATCAGATAATAATGAGATGATTTGTGATTTGCTAAAAATCTATCTGAAATATATTGCCAAAAAATATAAGATTGCTGCTGCTAATATTGCCAAGAGCAACGATATTAAAAATTTTGTCCTTAAATCAAATGATTATAGTTTTGCTGAAGGTTGGCGTTATGAGGTTTTTGGCCAAGGCGCCGAATCTATCTTAGCTGGCGAACTTGTCCCAACTATTAAGGATGGTAGGTTAGAGTTTTAGGTTACCTAGTTAGGAAATTACACAGCTTTTATTACCAGGATTTTGTGCTTGGTTGTGTAACGCTTCCACATGAGTCATTTTATTAAGCTGTCCAAACGTAATATTGTCTATTGACGGAAAACAATCTATAAAACCACTATATGCTTTACGCATTTGCATTACATGTCTCTTAAAATCATACTCTATCAAATTATCATCTTCACTAATTTTATTGCGTACATGATTAATATATTTGCGCTTCTCAAATACACTATTTAATATCGTGTCTTGTTCATTATCCTGCAGATTAAAAAAAGGCTCTTTTAATATCACCACCGCATCAAGATCTAAATAATAACCAGATATAAAAGTAGTATTTGCTCTATTTACTGCATCAAAAGACCCTAAAATTTCCTTCCAAGCCAGATATTCACCTGTATAATCTGCTAGCACTAGCTGCTTATTTTTAGAAAAGTCGCCAAGCATTGTAGCAAGCTGTTTCTTACTTTCGGAATCAAATAGAAATGACATTCCAGGCAAATAAAATACTTTATTATCTCCTTCTAC
>CAXDRM010000109.1:0-3599 GCA_963991775.1 uncultured Rickettsiales bacterium
TCACCATAAAATTCGACAAATTTACCAACTACACCTAATTCACGTAATTTATTAGTGATGGTAAGTACTAAATCAGTGGCAGTGATTCCGGCTGCTAGTTTTCCTGTTAATTTTACCCCAATCACATCAGGTATTAACATGGAGATAGCGCGACCTAACATGGCAGCTTCAGCTTCGATACCACCAACACCCCAACCAAGCACGCCTAAGCCGTTGATCATGGTGGTGTGTGAATCAGTACCAACTAAAGTGTCAGGAAAGATATATTCTTCGCCATCAATAGTTTTTTTGCTTACTACATTAGCTAAAAATTCGAGATTTACTTGGTGACAAATTCCGGTGCCAGGAGGTACAACATTAAAATTATCAAAAGCTTCTTGGCCCCATTTAAGAAATTCGTAACGTTCATAATTACGTTTGATTTCTAATTCAGTATTTTTGCTAAGCGCATCTGAAGTAGCATATTGATCTACCTGTACGGAGTGATCAATCACCAAATCAACTGTAGAAATAGGGTTAATTTTTTTTGGATCACCACCTTTTTCTTTTACTGCTTCACGCATTGCAGCTAAATCTACCACTGCTGGTACGCCGGTAAAATCTTGCATTAAAACCCGAGCTGGGAAATAGAGTAATTCTGCAGCAACATGGCCATTTTTAAGCCATTCTTTAAAATTATTGATGATATTTTCTTGCTCATTTTCTGGAGTATTTCTTAGGCTATTTTCAAGCAATACCCTAAGGCTGTAAGGTAATTTGTTAATTTCTAGAGCGTAAGAGCTAGAGATTTTTTTAAGGTCAATATAGCTGTAATTTTTGCCTTGGTTGCTGAGGGTGTTTTTCATAATGTTCTTTTTACCTTGTTCGCCAGAAAAATATTACTTTTAAGCCTTTACGTCTAGCATTTTTCGCAGTATTTTCAAGAATGTCCCCTTAATAATCGGTCAATGCAATTATAATAAAATGAGTAACGACAAATTAATTATTTCAAATATTTCTCCGGAGCAATTCCCTAACTCACAAAAAAAATATATCACTAGTGAAACCTATCCAGATGTTAAGGTGGGCTTTCGTGCTATTAAAATTGATCAACAAGATAATCCAAGAGAACATATTGTATATGATACTTCAGGTTTTTATAGTGATCCTGAGATAGAGGTTGACCTGCGTCAAGGTTTACCTACATTAAGACAAGATTGGATTACTGCCAGAGGAGATGTTACAGAAATTGAGGGGCGTGCTTATAAGCCGCAAGATGATGGTGTATCCCTTAGTCATATTTCTAAAATCGAAAAATTCTCACGTGATCATGTAAAGATTTTTAAGGCGAAAAAAGGCCAAGCAGTAACTCAGCTAGCTTATGCGCGTGCAGGTATTATCACTAAAGAAATGGAATATGTAGCGATCAGAGAAAATCTTGGTAGAGCTAAATTACAAAAATCAGAATTTTTTAAAGGTGGTGAATCTTTTGGTGCAAATATTCCTGAATATATTGATGCAGAATTTGTGCGTAAAGAGATTGCAGAAGGTCGAGCAATTATTCCAGCTAATATTAATCACCCTGAAGCTGAGCCAATGATTATTGGTAGAAATTTTCTGGTTAAGATTAATTCTAATATCGGTAATTCGGCTGTTGCTTCAACTGTAAAGGATGAGGTGGAAAAATTAGTTTGGTCGGCAAGGTGGGGTGCAGATACAGTAATGGATCTTTCTACTGGTAAAGATATTCACTCAATTAGAGAATGGATTATTAGAAATTCGCCAGTGCCAATTGGTACGGTACCAATTTATCAGGCTTTAGAAAAAGTAAATGGTGTAGTTGAGGATTTAAGTTGGGAAGTATATCGTGATACTTTGATTGAGCAGGCTGAGCAGGGTGTAGATTATTTTACGATTCATGCAGGAGTGCGTTTACCTTTTATTCATTTAACTGCCAAAAGAGTAACTGGTATTGTATCGCGTGGTGGTTCAATCATGGCTAAATGGTGTTTAGCTCATCACAAAGAAAATTTTCTTTATACAAAATTTCCAGAAATTTGTGAGATTATGCGTGCTTATGATGTATCATTTTCATTAGGCGATGGTTTGCGTCCTGGTTCGATAGCTGATGCAAATGATGCAGCGCAATTTGCTGAATTAGAAACTTTAGGTGAATTAACGGATATTGCTTGGGAGCATGATTGTCAGGTTATGATTGAGGGTCCTGGTCATGTGCCGATGCATTTAATCAAAGAAAATATGGATAAGCAATTAAAGCATTGTAAAGAGGCGCCTTTTTATACTTTAGGGCCACTTACTACAGATATTGCTCCAGCTTATGATCATATTACTTCGGCAATTGGCGCGGCCCAAATTGGTTGGTTTGGTACAGCAATGCTTTGTTACGTGACTCCGAAAGAGCATTTAGGTCTGCCTAATAAAGATGATGTTAGAGTAGGGGTAGTAACTTATAAGATTGCGGCTCATGCTGCAGATTTGGCTAAAGGGCATCCAGCTGCTCAAATTTGGGATGATGAACTATCTAAGGCTAGATTTGAATTTCGTTGGGAGGATCAGTTTAATTTAAGCTTGGATCCTGAAACTGCAAGAAGTTATCATGATGAGACTTTACCAGCAGAAGGAGCTAAACAGGCGCATTTTTGTTCGATGTGTGGTCCTAAATTTTGTTCAATGAAGATCTCTGAAGAGGTGCGCGAATATGCTGATGGTATGAGTGCCAAAGAGATAGAAGATGCTATGCAGGGCATGTCTGAGAAATTTAAGGAGTCTGGGGGTGAGGTTTATCAGAAGATTTCTTAATAGTCTTTAAAAACTAAAATCTCGCGGTGAAGGATTAGATTTTACAAATGAAGCGAGCAGTTTTCTAAGAGCGACTTGAAGCTATGCTTCAATAAAGTGATTAGTAAAAACTGAACTGAGTATTGGTCAAAAATAGCGTAGTAATGGCCGAACGGGCCGCTTGAGTCTGAGTAATTTACTAAACCAACCTTGCACTTCGGCCCGTTCGACAAGCTCAGGGGAACCACGCTCAGTGGCCGGTTGGGTGTAATTTTGAGAAGAAAAATAATATTATTAAGTATTTTGGCCAGGTAGTATGGACCAATAGTATTTGAGCACCGCAGCCGAGTTTTCGACGCTGCTTTGTTTTCATACTTAATTAAAAATCATTTTCGTAGATGCAGGACTAGGAGTTTTAAGTTATTTATTAAAACACATTCTTATGAATAAATGACAAGGAGAAATCTCGGCGAGGAGCAGAACGTACAAATGGTACTTGAGCACCGCAGCCGAGTTTTCGACGCTGCTTTGTTTTCATACTTAATTAAAAATCATTTTCGTAGATGCAGGACTAGGAGTTTTAAGTTATTTATTAAAACACATTCTTATGAATAAATGACAAGGAGAAATCTCGGCGAGGAGCAGAACGTACAAATGGTACTTGAGCACCGCAGTCATGCTTTCAACGCTGCTTAGTTAGAATAAATAGCAAAATTTATTTGCTGTTTATTCTAATCATTCGTCACGAAAATGGTTTTTAATAAAAAATAGGACAGATTCCTAAGAAGCTGTCCTATTTAGAGGAGAGAGATATGATATGT
>CAXDRM010000110.1:0-3410 GCA_963991775.1 uncultured Rickettsiales bacterium
AATTCTTTAATTACAGTTTCTTCAAAAACTTTAATCACTGCTTTAGGTTTTAATCTTTTAGCAATCGGCAAGATATTTATTAAAGCTGCAATAAAATATAAAAACTTAAGATCTTTTTGAAAACATGACCAAATATTTGGCCTAAGCACCTTAACTGCAACCATAGTACCATCTAGCAATGCTGCCTGGTGTACTTGCGATATAGAAGCTGCCGCAATAGCTTTAAAATTAAAATCTTTAAAATAATGCTGGTACCCTTCTGGATATTCTGTGACTAAAATTTTGCGTAATTTTTTTTCACTAAAAGCAGGTAAACGATCTTGCAAATATGTTAATTCAGCAGCAATCTTTACACCCACCAAATCAGGACGCGTAGAAAGCACCTGACCCAATTTAATATAGGTTGGGCCTAAAGCAGTTAGAAAATTTCTGAGACGCTCACCTTTGGTTGCTCTGATTCTAGGTAGAGAGAAAATCTCTAAAGGCCAAAAAATTACTCCTATTAAAGGAATTTTACGCAACAAAAAGTTACAACCATAAAATTGCAAAAATATTATAAATCTAAGTAAGGAAAAAATTCTCATTATTTCTCTGCAAGGTAAAGTGTGGTTAAGCCACCGGTTAATTTTTGATATGCTACATTTTTAAATCCAGCTGCTTCTAGCATCTGCTTAAAACTATCCGAATCTGGGAACATTCTTATTGATTCGACAAAATATTGATATGACTCACGATCACCAGTAATTAACTCGCCCGCTCTTGGTATTATTTGAAAGGAATAGAAATCATAAAGCGGCTTTAAAAATTGATGCTCTACCTGGTTAAATTCTAAACATAGAAATTTTCCTGATTTTTTTAAGACTCGATAAGCTTCTTTTACTCCTTTATTTAAATCAGCAAAATTTCTAATACCATAAGCAATAGTATAAATATCAAAATTATTAGCTTTGAAACTGGTTTTTTCACCATTTTGCTTAGAGAAATTTAACTGCTCAGCAAATAAATTTTCATCAATAGCACGATTTTTACCTTCATCTAGCATCTCTTGATTATAATCAGCAATGGTTAGTTCTAAGTTAGTATTAGCTGCTTGATATTTTTTTAAGATTCTAAAAGCAATATCACCTGTACCACCTGCCATATCTAAAATTTTAGCATCAGAAATTACCGGTACTTGCTTAACCATTTGATCTTTCCACAGACGGTGAATTCCCATACTCATCACATCATTCATCAAATCATATTTGCTTGCTACAGATGCAAAAACCTGATCCACTAAATTAGTTTTGATTTCTTTAGTTACTTGCTTAAAACCGAAAGATGATTTGCTCATGATTATTGTTTTTAATTTTGGCTTTACAGTCTAAATTTTATACCAAAAAAAACAAGGATTCATTCCTTTATAAAAAACTAGAAATAATTAGTAAAAAAGATAGCATAACCATTATGATCAGTTATACCGTTTAACCACTCAGACTCAAGCGGCCTTTCGGTACAACCTCGCTCTGCTCGGTCACTCAAGAACCTTAAACCCTTAGGTTCCCGAGCGCCGTGCTGAGTAGAAGCTTTAGCTTCGTACCGAAGTATGATTCTCGGCCTTAGCCGAGAATTTTACCGAGGGGCCGGTCAGACTAAATAATTTTATTAAATAAAACTTTACAATTTTCTCGTGCCTGAACTTCCTGAAGTTGAAACCGTAAAAAACTATATTGCACCATTAATTACTGGTAAAAAATTTAGTGAGGTAAAAATTATTAAACCTAATTTACGTATCACTATCCCTAATGATTTACCTAAAATTGCTACCGAGCAAACTATCCAAAAAGTAACGCGCCGCGCCAAATATATTGTGATTAATCTTGAGAATCAGCAAAATATTATTTTACATTTAGGCATGACTGGTAAGATTTTTGCTAAACAACAAAAACCACAAATTACTAAGCATGATCATCTACTTTTTAGCCTAAATGATCAAAGCTATTTAATCTTTAATGATGTGCGCAAATTTGGCTTGGTTACTTATGCAGCAGATACAGAATTAAAAACCCATAAATTATTTAATCATTTAGGTATTGAACCTTTAGTTAGTAAATTTACTGGCGCATATTTGCTGGCATTATGTAAAGGCAGAGATCTTGCTATTAAGAAGCTTATTATGGAACAAAAGAACGTGGTAGGTGTAGGTAATATTTATGCTAGTGAAGCATTATTTTTATCGGGAGTTCATCCTGAATTAGCCGCAAAAGAGCTTAACTTAGCTCAAGCAGAACTTTTAGTTAAAAATATAAAAAAAGTCTTAAAAGCTGCAATTAAAGCTGGTGGCTCAACTATCAAAGATTATCAATTAGTAAATGGTGAATCAGGTTATTTTCAGCATAGTTTTAAAGTTTATGGCCGAGAAAATAAACCTTGCAAAGCCTGCGAAACTCCCATAAAAAGAATAGTACAAGCTGGAAGATCAACTTTTTATTGTGAGTCATGTCAAAAAAAATAGCTTTAATATTTTTCTTACTTTTTAGTGTACAAGCTCAAGCAAAACAGCTTTTTGTACCAGGCATCTCTGATTTACCAGTACCAATTAATTTTTTTCCAATTGATAAAAAAACCAGCGTCTTTAATGGCAGTAGTGGGCGTATCATTAATGCTACTTTTAAAGGTCGTGCTTATAGTCATGAAATTATTTCATTCTACGCAAAAACTCTACCTGCTCTTGGTTGGGACAGCACAGGTGACTTAACTTATCAACGCGATTCTGAAAGCTTAGAAATTAACATCGAAGTTAAAAGCACAGCTAAGAATTACGACAATTTAGAAATTACCTTCTCAGTGACTCCGACCAACTAGCCTGTCTCAATTGTTCACGCTCAACAAAACCCCTCTCTTCTCCAGGTCTATATAATACTCCTGAATTGTATGTATTTTCCTCTAAAGAAGGGAATTCATCTTTCAACATTTCCTTCAAAATATTACCCGAATTTTTACTATGTAAGCCCTTACCGCAAATTATCTTTAAATGAGAACTATCTATATTAATATAATGCTTAGTCACGAATTTTGCTAAATTATGATCCATACTATGAAGATCTAATGTGTTTTCACGGTCATTAAATGAATCTTTTACTAGATCTATGATTGCCTCTTCAAATCTCTTAGTAAAACCTTCACTATCAATACTAAGATCCGCTGCAAAGTTTTTCGATAAGAAATTATTTATTATAAGCCTGTCTTCAGGTGAAAATGTCTGTCCTTTACACATTGATTTTATACTTAACAATATAGATGCTCTAAAAAAGTGATCATCTTGTTTTTTTTCACTAGCAATCTCTTTCTTAAGCAAAGACATGACTATTTCTTTTACCCCTACATGAGCAAAATGCATATGCTGTAAACCATATAAGGCCATTCCTATT
>CAXDRM010000111.1:0-3309 GCA_963991775.1 uncultured Rickettsiales bacterium
ATCTTTGATTATTGTACAGTTTTCAAACATAACTAAAAAATTTATATAATGCCGCGTGGTGGAAAAAGAATTGGCGCCGGACGCCCTAAAAATAGTGGTAAATGGGGTAATGCTACTAAAGCAATTAGAGTACCTCTTGATCTGGTTGAAAAAATCGAAAATTTTGTTATCTGCCAAGGTTATAGCTTGCCTCTTTATGACACTAAAGTTCCTGCTGGCTTTCCTTCACCTGCTGATGATGATTTAGCCAGCAAACTAGATTTAAACCAATATCTAATCAAGCATCCTGCTGCTACTTTCTTTGTTAGAGTGATTGGTGATTCAATGATTGGTGCTGGTATTAATGATGGAGATATTTTAATCGTTGATCGTAGCATCGAAGCTCTAAATGGTAAAATAGTGATTGCCGCTTTAAATGGCGAACTTACTGTGAAGCGTCTTAAAATTAACTCGGAAGCACAATATCTCATGCCCGAAAATGATAAATATCAGCCAATCCCACTAAATGATAATGATGAAATTACTATTTGGGGTGTAGTAACTAATGTTATTCATCAACTATAAATGTTTGCCTTAGTAGATTGTAATAACTTCTTTGTATCTTGCGAAAGACTCTTCCGCCCTGATCTACATAATAAACCTGTAGCGGTGCTATCCAATAATGATGGCTGTATTATTGCTCGCTCCAACGAAGTAAAACAATTAGGCATCGCAATGGGTGCACCTTATTTCAAAGTAAAAGACTTAATCGAGCAATATCAAATACAGCTCTTTTCTTCAAATTTTATGCTTTATGGTAATATCTCTAAGAGAATTATGGATCATCTACAATATTTTACTGATGACCTTGAAATATATTCAATTGATGAAGCTTTTTTAAAAATAGCAGATAAAAAAAATCTTAATCTTTTAGCAAAGCAAATTGCCACTACTACCAAACAAAATATTGGTGTACCAGTATCAGTTGGTATAGCTGATAGCAAAACTTTAGCAAAAATTGCCGCCTATCATGCCAAACAACAAAAACTTAGTCACTTTGTTATCAATCAAGCTAATTATGCAGCTATTTTACAAAATACTCCTATAGAAGAAATTTGGGGAATCGGCTATAATCTAGCCCATAAATTACGCTTTATGGGTATTGGCAATGCTTTTGCATTAGCTAATTATAACCAAAAAATTCTTCGTCAAAAATTTAATGTTGTTCTAGAAAAAACCTGTCTGGAATTACAAGGAAAAGCTGTACTCAATTTAGAACGTAATCATCATAAAAAAAATATTATGTCTTCACGCTCTTTTGGTAGAAAAATAACAGAGCTTAACGAACTTTACGAAGCAATTAGCTGTTATAGTAGCATTGCCTGTCGCAAATTACGTAAACAACATAGTAAAGCTCAAGCTATTTGTGTAATATTACGCATTGCTAAACATGCAGGCTATATCAAAGAATATAAAGCTAGTGCAATGCATGTTTTTGCTACAGCTGTGGCAGATGAAAATCTTATTACAGCACAAGCTAAAAAGTTAATTAAAACATTATATGTACCAGGTAAAGCCTATTGCAAAGCTGGTATCTTACTTTTTGATTTAGTGCAAGCAGATCATGTACAAACAAGCTTATTCAATACAGCAACAGAAAAACCAGAGCTTTTTTCTGCTGTGGATCAGCTTAATAATAAATATGGTAAAAACACCTTATTCTTAGCAAGTTGCGGCACTAAGCGTAATTGGCAAATGAGATCTGAGCTTAAATCTCCAAATTATGTAACTAATTGGCAAGATCTGCCAAAAGTGTTTGCTTAATATCACTGATTTCAGCTTCTTGATATTTTGTTGCTTTTAACTTACCCCATACTGGGTCTGGCCAGGCTGCATCTGTTTTATAACGAGCAATAACATGTATATGTAGCTGACTAACTACATTACCTAAAGCTGCTATGTTAATTTTGTCTGGATTAAATCTTTGCTCAATAATTTTTGAAATTTGATTAATTTCTTTTAGCAAAATTATTTGTTGATCATAAGATAAATCATGAAACTCTTTTAAATTCGCCTCTCTAGGCACTAAAATGAACCAAAAGAAATTACTATCATTCATCAATAATAATTTTGATAGTTTTAGATCCTTGATTAGGATAGTATCTCTTTCGAGACGCTCATTTAAATTAAACTCAGCCATTCATCTTCACTTAAAATTTTTACCTGCAATTCTTCAGCTTTTTTCTTTTTACTACCAGCAGCCTCGCCACAAATTACATAATCAGTATTTTTTGATACAGAACCAGTAACTTTAGCACCTAAAGTCTCAGCTTTTGCCTTTGCTTCATGTCTAGTCATTTTAGTTAGGCTACCTGTAAATACTATCACTTTATTTGCAAATATTGAGTTACTAATATTTTGTGCAAAATCTTCTATTTTTAGTAATTCTGCTAATTGCTTAATTTGCTCATAATTATCATTATTCCCAAAAAACTCTAATAATTTATCTGCAACTTTTGTACCGATACCATCAATATTAACTAAAGCCTGATATGTTTCACTATTTTCTGATAGCTGAGAGATATTTTGCAAGAAATTCTCAATTGAAAGATAATTCTTACTAAGTAACTTCGCCGTATTTTGTCCAATATATCTAATACCTAAAGCATAGATAAAACGCTCTAAAGATATTATCTGCTTCTCGGCTAAAGCAGCATATAATTTGGTTACCGACTTTTTACCCCAGCCAGGATAATTTTCTAATTTTGTTAAAGAAGCATGCTGCCTTTCTGCTAAAGTGAAGAAATCGCTAAAATTTGTTACTAGACCTTTCTCATATAAAAACTCAACCTGCTTATCGCGCAAGCCATCAATATCAAAAGCATTTTTACTCACAAAATGCTTAAGACCACCTAAAAGCTGCGCTTTACAAATATTGCCACCAGTACATCTAGTAACAGCCTCACCTTCGGGTTTTTCTAAAGCAGAAGAGCAAACTGGGCAACTATTGGGAAAGATAAAATCTTTTACTGCTGCTGTGCGTTTTTTTGAATCCACACTATCTATTTGCGGAATTACATCCCCTGCTCTTTTGACTAAAACTATATCACCAATTTTGATATCTTTACGCTTAATCTCATCTTCATTATGCAAACTTGCTCTTTCAACTACTACTCCGCCAATATTAACAGGAGTTAAAACTGCAACAGGTGTCAAAGCTCCTGTACGCCCTACCTGAATAATAATATCTTCAAGTTTAGTTTTAGCAATCTCAGCAGGAAATTTATGCGCAATAGCAAAACGTGGTGAACGCGCTACAAAGCCAAGACG
>CAXDRM010000112.1:0-3301 GCA_963991775.1 uncultured Rickettsiales bacterium
TAACTGTACAACCATTAATATCAATTTCTTGATTATCACCTTCATATTTAGAAGTGTTCGCAGGTGAGATTACTCTAAATAATACTGGTCTTGGGTCAGATTGTGATTCCACCCCAACACTTGCATCAACTGAGCTAAGTAATATAGCTCTCGCATAAGAACCTGCCGGTAAATAATTATCTAAATTATAATTTAAGCGACTTGTCGCTGCATAAGCAAAGCTAAAAGATTCAATAGCCCTACTCACAGTGGGATCTTCTGTGAAATTCTCAGATTGTGCTTCTTGGCCCGTTAATTCACCACCTCTCGACACAAAATCTTCACCTAAATTTGAGCTATATTCATAGAGATTATTTTGGGAATTCAGGACTTCGGCAGGCTCGGTCTCCTCAGATTTTATAACAGGCTCTTCTAATTTTTGCGCTTGCTCTTCAATAATTTTTCCTAAAGCTTCTTTGAGCTCTGCAATTTCACGATCTTTTTTATCAGAGAGTTTTTTAAGATCTTTAACCTCCTCATTAATGCTTTTTAAATCATTTTCACTTCTAGCCATCCATTCTTCTTCTGGTTTAGAAGTTGAGGTAAAATCGGTCATTTTAACTCCAGCACTTTTATAAAAATTACCTGAATTAGAATCACCCGATGCAAAAGCAAAAGAGATGAGTAAAATTAAAGCTCCTCCTCCTACTATCATTAACAAGTTCTTTTGCTTAGCTTCACCAAAAAATTGCATCGCATCTTGTAATTTACTAAATTTATGCTTCACGCTCTACCTCCAAAAAAATATTCTGCTGACTTGGCAATAGCATCTTCTAAGCTAAGTCCTGAATTATGTAATTCTTGTACTCTGGCATAATGCTCTGCTTTAGATGAGAAGAGGATGATTGAAAATGGATCAATAATTACTCGACCCACAGCAAAAATGCCCGGACCAGTAATGCAACATTCTGAAAAATCATCTGTCTTAGTGATCGATTTTAAAACCTGCATTTGATATTCGTTAAAATTAATGCGGCCAGATTTATTAGCCTGATCTAGCGCATCTGGTTTTTGTGCTAAGTAAATTGTCCAATCAGTATTTTGAATTGCTGCTTCTGCTGCCGGATTTTTATAATAATCATTAATCGACTGCGTACCGGTAATAAGATTTCCTTTATATTTACGGGCACGTCTAGCCATACCTTCAATAAATTCACTCATGGCAGAACCGGACAGTAAATCCCAAGCCTCATCAATCACCAAAGAAGTGCTTCTTTTACGGTCACCCTTGTACATGCTTTCTGACACTAAAAACATAAGCACCATCATCACAATACGCTGTAATTCTTTACGGCTTTTAATTTCAGATAATTCAAAAGCCATTAAATCATCAGCTATTTGGATAGTAGCTTGCCCCTCAAAAAAAGTGCCATAAAGACCATCCTTAGTAAAAGGAAACAACATCTTAGCAATATCATTAGTTCTCTTATCATTATTACCACTTAATATGCTGCATACTGTAGTAATCGAAGCCTCATTACCTTTTTGCTGCCAAGCTTCACTAACTGCTTTAGCGATTTCACCAGATTCATAATCTGAGCATTTTTCTTCTTGGTGCGCCATTTGCTTAACAATATTAGTAAGCAACACTAAAACATCGGTGCGGTAACTAGTATCAGCTGCAAAATTCTCAGCATTCACCATCGAGAAAGGATTAAGGCAAATTCTTTTATTAGAACCAAATTCAATAAATTGACCACCCTGCAACATCACACTTTTTTCGAAAGAATGACCATCATCAATAATATAAACTTTACCTCCTGCCCCACGTAAATTAGCAACCAGCTCTTGCATAAAAAATGATTTACCTGAACCAGATTTACCCACCACTGCTGTATTGTAATTACCCTCTTCATTTTCAAACGGGTTCCAAAAAAATAACTGCCCTCTTCTACTAAAAAACGGCATAGTCTGGAATTTAGGATCATTACCTTTAAAATCACCCTGCAAGGGCATTAAATTAGAACAATTAAAACTTGCTAAAGTACGAGCCTTACCTTTACGGATAAAATCTTTAATTACCCCATCACCAGGCAACATAGGTAAACAAGCGCGAAAATTTAACAGCTGGGCATGTTTTTCAGTGCCAAGCGAAAATTCTTTAGCTTGGTAAAGACTTTTGGCTTTTCTTTCACAATCATCTAGCTGCTCGGAAGTTTCGGCAAAAAGTACTAAATGATGCATGGTTTTTACCACTTTTTGGCCTTCAGTTAATTTGTCATTTAAAAATTTATAATCGATGGCCTTTTGCCGCATGCTTGGTACTAAAGCCGCTAGTGGTGATTTTGCCGCATGCATGCTAGTGGTAAGTTTAGTTGCAGCTTTTTCTTTAGCGCGTGCTTGCTCTTCTATATGGAACGAGAATGATGTTAAAAATGGACATGGAATCTGCTTATGAAAACTAAAAAAATCTCCCAGTAAATCTGCATTCTGGAACTGACCCCATTCACGCGGATATTGAATTGGAGTAAGTACCTTGGCAGAAAACTTCTGATTAAATTCAAGATGTTTATCATGCACAGCAAGATGAGTTTCCGGCCGCGAAATTTGCGTATTGATCGGATCAAACTCATTATATCTTTTGCGTTTAAAATCACATTCAATCCCGATATTAATAATTTCATCAATAAGATTTAGTAAATCCTCTGGGTCCATTTCACGTACGAATGCACCTATTGATTTTAAAGTTGAAATAAAATTATTTCTGATGGAAGCAAGATTTTTAATTTGCTGATCATAAGCACTACCTCCTAATGAGAGTGACACTGAGGCAAAAAGACGAAAATTTCTACTCACAAAAGGTGTCCTAAATTTTTGTTTTAGATTTGTATCCCCTAAAAAATTAACCCGCTTATCAGCTAAGGTTTGATAAATAGGTTTGACTCCACCACGAACTTTTTGCCAATGCTCTAGCTGTTCCGATATGTTCATGCTAGCAAGATTCAAAAACTGTACCGTAGCCCCATCTGGGAAACCGTCACAAATCATATTAGTCAGCACATTAATGCTTGATTCATCACAACCAAGTAATGGGCTTACCTCTAGCAAAAAGGCCAAACTATGCTGATTTAAAAAGATAGCATGCTGCTGATCATAAGAACGATACGGCAAAAGCTGATTAATCAAAGCTACATCATCACGCAAACGCTTCTGCTCAACATCTGGAGTGTTGTAGAATTCTTCAATGTATCTCATCTGTAATCACCCATTTAGGTTGTGCAGTTATTACTCGGACATAAGATTCTTCATGCTGATTACCATC
>CAXDRM010000113.1:0-3159 GCA_963991775.1 uncultured Rickettsiales bacterium
CTCTGCTTGAATAGGATTTTCTTCTAGCAAATCCATTCAAGAAAAGCCTTCATGCTACAGTGAATTAATCGATGGAGTATTTTTTGATAAAGTAGTCTTGTAGCTGTTTAGCTTCAGTTTCAGATAAGGCTTTATCAAAAATAGCTACTTCAAAAATTTGGCCATCAAGATCTCCTGAGCTAGTCGCATTATGTTTACCAAGTACAGTATAATCTGTGCTAATATTCAAAGTTTCAGCATTTAAATTACCGGTTACAATATCATTATTTACATATATTGCGATAGCACCATTATCTACAGTTATGGTAATAGCATAGATACGTCCAGTTACTCCTAAAGAACTGCTTACATCATTATTATGACCGTTAAATATAAAAGCTGAATTTTGGTATCTAATTGCTGCACGCTCACCATTTGTAGCAGGGTTAGCTTCTTGATTAAAAATCATTCCATTAGTATCAACAATAGTAACCGCAGATAAGGTATAAGTATCATCACCTTTAGCGATGATATGGTTTGATTCAAGAAATACCCCACTACCATCAAAATCAATGGCTGGAAAGTTTTTATGAGCATTACTTAAATAGCTAGGTTGATCATTTGTGGTAGCTTGCGCCATAATATGGTTAGAGATTTTACTGTGCCAAGCGGTTACTTTGTCATTGGCAATAGTAATGCTATTTTCATCAAGAATATCAAACCAGGCTAGTGCTGAGCTTTGCATTTCATCATTGTAAAATCCTGTAATAGGTGCAGCTTGAGTTAGCTTTTGCGCATTTTTATAGCGTGCATTATTTAAAATAGTTTCAGCACCCATAAAGCTACCAATTAGTAAGCTAATAATTATTAGTACCACTGAAAGCTCAATAAGGGTGAAGGCTTGGCAGCTTTTGGAGGAGGTAACCTTAATAATTTTAGAGTCTAAGCTCTTGAGTGACTTTTTGTCATTATATTTCAGAAAAGACTGCATAATATGTTGCTTAGGAAATATCACTTTATTCGATGCCATATTTACTCATATAATAATTTTGTAGCTGTTTAGCTTCAATCTCAGATAGGGCCTTATCAAAAATAGCTGCTTCAAAAATTTGGCCATTAAGACTGTCAGATTCTGAGCCTGTAGCAGATCCTAATCCAGTAAATTCTGTACTTACATTTAATAAGCTTGTGCTAATAGCTGTAGTAATTTGTTGGTCATTTAAATAAATATTAACTGCTCCATTTGCAACAGTAATAATAACGGCAAATATTTTATTACGAGCACCGCTATTACTAAAAGCATCACCATTTTTAACATTAAGGCCAAAAGCGTTGCTATCACTACTATATTTAATACATGCTCGTAAGCCTTGCGCATCCTCACCCTGACAAAAGATAAAATCTTGAGTGTCTTCTACAATAGTAACCGCAGATAAAGTATAAGTATCATCACCTTTGGCAATAATATGATTTGATTCTAAAAATACCCCGCTGCCATCAAAATCAAGAGCAGGAAAGCCATTATAAGCATCGCTTAAATAGCTAGGTTGATCACTAGCTGTAGCCTGAGCCATAATATGATTAGAGATTTTACTCTGCCAGCTAGTTACTTTGCCGCTTTCAATAGTAAGGTTATTTTCATCTAAAATATCAAACCAAGCTAGAGCGCTTAATTGTAATTTATCATTGGTAAATTCAGTAATAGGTGAAGTTTCACTAAGGCGTTTTGCTTGTTTCAATTTAGCATTATTGATCATTTCTTCAGCACCCATAAAGCTACCAATTAGCAAGCCAATAATGATAATCACCACTGAAAATTCTATAAGTGAAAAGGCGGACCGTGAAGTACTAGACTGCATTATATCAAGATTTAAGGCAAGGGGCATAGTGAGTTGTTAGCATAAATAAAATTCAAGACACATTCTGCCGCCTCTAAAGTAAAATCATAATCATAATCTTGATTATAAGCTGCATTATTACTCGCAGAACTAGCACCATCTAAGATACAATTGCCTAGACCTGCTGTGGTGGTGTCATGGCCACTTCTAGTTTGGATTAAGCCTTTACTAGGCAAGCCATCATCAAATTTACTGTCCAAAGCATAAGCAAATTTGGTGGTAACTAAGCCATTATAAGGTTTATCATCGCTTCTAAATTTACCTAAGCTAAATACATTAAGATTTTTAGGAAATTCTCCAGTATCTGGAGAGCTGCCACAATTATCAGCATTACCTGAGCCTGCATTCCAAGAAATAAAGCTGTAAATACCTGCTGTAATACTGCTTGCTGGACAAGATTTTGTATTACCTTCACTAAAGCAGCATTCAAAATCATTACTACAATCTTTGCCGCCTACAGTGCCTTGCACTTGGCCATAATAATTACCATTTAAAAAGCCAGAAAGGCCCAGATGACGCCAAAATAACAACGGTTCAGAATAATTGTTACTAGTTTCACTACCTGAAATTAAATTAACCAGATTATTTCCATCACCATTACAGTAGGTAGCATTTGTAGCATCGCAATATGTTCCAAAATATTTATCTGAGAAAGGAAAATCACCAGGTAAAAAATTATATTTTGCGTAGAAATTGTCTGTAGCTTGGCTGAAGTTGCTAATTTCACTATAGACCCCTTTTAACTTAGCTGAGGTAGAAAGTTTTTCTGCAGTAGTTGCTAAGGTTAAAATCAGTGCAGCGATCAATAAGAAAATTGCTAATTCAACTAGCGTGAGACCTTGTTTAGAGGGTGATAAACTTTGAAAGGATCTCTCGGTACAATTTTGCAACAAGTGCAAAATCACTCGAGAACCGGTCTTAAGTTTTGAGGTTCCTGAGTGCTGCGAGCGAAGTCGAGCAGTGTACCGAAGGGCCGTATGTATAAATAATTTATTAAAGCACGTCTTGTAAAAAAGCTGTTGTGCTTTTTTACTGCATTTGCATCGAGAACCGGTTTGAGGCTGAGTTGATTTTTTTGCAATCTTGAAACGTTGCATAATATGTTTTTGGGAAGTTTTGTAAAAATCAACATAGTATGCTTGTATTTTTGCTGAGCTCAACTTTTTAAAAACGGAGCCTATTTTGACGTAGGTGAGTATTTTAAAATAGTTGAAGCGAAGCACTCTGTTAAAACATGCTGTTAAAAAAACACCATGTTTTAAAAAAGACTGCATAATATGTT
>CAXDRM010000114.1:0-3093 GCA_963991775.1 uncultured Rickettsiales bacterium
CCAATAATTTTCTTTATAAAAGAACCAAAGAAACCACGCAGCGCATTTGGTTTGCCCCTTTTATAGATGAAGATGGCAATCAGCATGAAGAATCTTATGTCCGAGTTATAACTGCACAACCTAGATGGGTAATAACAGATGAGATTGATTGATGTAACATTCCATAATCAACATATCATGCAGTCTTTTCTAGAGTTTAGTATTTTAATAACTCTAAACTCTAGCGCAGAAAGTCGTTTCAAAAAGAGGTTTGTATGCGTTTCATAGAGGAATTCTACAACACTCCAGATGTTGAGCAAAAACGCTTACGTGATGATGCGGCTTTAGTTAATCAGCTTTTACCATATCGTTCGTATGATCAGCAACATGCTATATTTTTAAACCAGCATAGTTTGGCCTTTTTGCTAGAGGTAAGCCCATTACTTGGTTGTGATGAATCAAGCATTAATGTGCTGACTAATATGATTTGTGACGGTTTCCCAGATGGGGCTACGGTACAGTTTTTGAATCTTGCTAGCATGAACATATCGGAACAGCTAGAGCATTGGCAAAAAGTACGTGGTGGAGTCAAACCTATTTATCAAACTTTGGCTGATAAGCGCGTTGATTTTTTGGGTACTACCAATTTAAAACAGAAATTTCGTACACCTTTTGTAAGTAGAAATTTTCGTCTGTTTGCTTCTGTGTCACTTTCACTGGGTAGCTCAACTTATGATCAACAAATAAAAAATCTGGCTTCCATTAGAAATAATTTTATCTCAACCTTAAAATCAATAGGTGCATATGTACGTGAAATGGATCCGGAGGATTTGCTCAACCTCGTTGATGAAATCATTAATATTGGTATTGAGCGTGATTTCAAACGTAAAAGATATAATGAGTTTGATCCAATCAATACGCAAATTTCACGTCCAGAAACTCATCTTGCAGTTAGCGATAAACAGCTTGAATTTAATCAGCAGTTTTTTGCTAAAGTGCTAACCCCAATTCAATATCCACGAGAATGGGGCCAGTTCCAAAATGCTGACTTACTTGGAGATTTTTTTAGTTTTCATAAGCAGATTCCTTGTCCTTTTTTAACCTCTTTCTCGTTTCATATAGAGGAGCAAGCTCGCGCTAAAGAAAAAGCAGCAACTAAACTTACCACTAGCATGCATGCAGCTAAATCACCACTTGCTGCTTTAGTACCAAGCATGCGCCAAAAAGCCATCGATTATAAGTTTTTAAATGACAAATTAACTGAAGGGCAAAAGGTTGTAAAAACCATGCATCATTTGGTGCTTTTTGCGGAAAGTTCCGAGCAATTAGATGATTGTGAACGTAAAGCCAAAAGTCTCTATCAATCCAAAGAATTTTCACTTGGTACGGAAAAACATGCTCAGCTATTAAATTTTAGAGCTTGTTTACCTATGTTGCCTGGTGATGGGGTAATCAAGGATTTTATCCGTAAAGGTAAAGCACGTACTTTAGCAAGTTTTAATTGTTCAAACTTAATGCCTTTGCAAGGTGATTTTAAAGGTAATGATCCAAAATTTCAGACTATGCCGTTTTTTAGTAGAAGAGGGCAGCTATTTTTTTGGAACCCGTTTGAGAATGAAGAGGGTAATTATAATACAGCAGTGGTTGGTAAATCTGGTTCGGGTAAGTCATTTTTTATGCAAGAATTAGTTGCTAATTTACGCGGAGCAGGGGGTAAGGTTTATATTATTGATGATGGTCATTCTTTCGAAAAAAGTGTGATGCTGCAGGGTGGACAATTTATTGAATTTGGTTCTAATAAAAGAATTTGCCTTAATCCATTCTCGATGGTGAATGCTGAGAATTTTGCAGCTGATACTAGCTACCGCACAGATGTATTAGTGTTGCTTACTAATATAGTTAAGCAAATGGCTCACCAAGAAGAAAAATGCTCAGATTATGAATCGGGTGAAATTGCTAAAGCAGTAAGTGAAGCTTGGCAGCAAAAAGGTAATGCAGCATCGATTACTACAGTGTGTAGCATATTAAGTGGCAATAATGATAAACGGACTAATGATATTGCTAAGATGTTATTTCCTTTTACCAAAGATGGGCTTTATGGCACATTCTTTGAGGGGCAAGCAACCATTAAAATCGCCGATGATTTAATGGCTTTTGAATTATCTGAAATTAAAAGCCGTAAAGAATTACAGCGTATTGTGATGATGGTGCTTATGTTTTTAGTGTCAGAAAGCATGTACAAGGGTGACCGTAAAAGAAGCACTTCTTTGGTGATTGATGAGGCTTGGGATTTACTGTCCGGTTCTGCCATGAGTGAATTTATTGAAGGTATGGCTAGACGTGCCCGTAAATATAAAGGAAATCTTATTACCGGTACGCAGTCGATTAATGATTATTATAAAAATCCGGCAGCAGAAGCAGCAATTCAAAATACTGATTGGACAATTTACTTAGCACAAAAACCAGATGCGCTAGATCAGGCTAATAAATCTGGCCGCATTAATTTTAACGAATATCAAATGCAGGTTTTAAAATCGATCACTAAGACAGATGATTTTTCAGAATGTTGCATTACTGGTCCGGGCATTTTTGCTGTGGGTCGAGTAATTATTGATCCATTTTCAATCATCCTCTTCTCATCTAAAGCAGAGCATTATGCCAGAGTACAAGAATTACATAATTCTGGATTAAGTCTTGAAGATGCTATTGCCAAGGCAGCAGAATATTTTTTTGGAGGTAGAGCGTGAAGAAAAAATCTTTACTAAGTGACTCAAAACAAAATTTACAAAAAATATATAGCTTGCGGAACAAATTAGTTTCACAGGAACAGTATAAAATGGAGGAAAAAAATGAAGCATAAATTTAGTAAATTACAAGATGCTATGCAATTTTTTGGTGAAGCTAAGCAAAAGAATTTATTGATAATTATTGGGGGAGGTGCGTTGATTTTGCTGATCTCATTTGCCTTTGCTTCTGGGGATTCTAATTCAGGTAATTTTTACAAAAGTGCTGGAGTTAAAATGACCGATTTTACTTCAACTTCTAAGCCAGAAGAAGAGTGGATGGCTAGAAGTGAAAATGATTTAAAAAGCATTAATGAAGAGGTTAAAGATC
>CAXDRM010000115.1:0-2897 GCA_963991775.1 uncultured Rickettsiales bacterium
AGAGCACTCAGTGGTATTAATCAGAGGTGGTCGTGTAAAAGACTTACCAGGTGTTAGATATAAAGTAGTTAGAGGTTCACTTGATACACAAGGAGTACAAGATAGAAAAAGAAGCCGTTCTCGTTACGGTGTTAAAAAACCTAAATAAAAATTAGTAAGGTATTTATGTCAAGACGTCATAGCGCAGTAAAAAGAGAGATTCTTCCTGATCCAAGATATAGCAGCTTATTAGTTGCAAAATTCATCAATAATTTTATGTATTCTGGTAAAAAATCAGTTGCCAGAAATATTGTTTATGGTGCATTTGCTCAAATAGAAGAAAAGCTTAAGAAAAATCCATTAGAAGTTTTTGAAGAAGCAATAAATAGTGTTGAGCCTCAAATAGAGGTAAAATCACGTCGTGTGGGTGGTGCAACTTACCAAGTGCCAGTAGATGTAAAGCCAGCACGTGCACGTGCTCTTGCAATTAGATGGGTCTTAGCTGCTATCAGAAAACGTGGTGAAAGAACTATGACTGATAAATTAGCTGCAGAAATTATTGATATTGCCAATGGTAGAGGAGCTTCTCTTAAAACTAGAGAAAATACTCATAAAATGGCTGAAGCGAATCGTGCATTCTCTCACTTTAAATGGTAATAAGTTAAATTTTCGATTAGGTATAAAATGGCTTTCAAATATGATTTAAATAAATATAGAAATATCGGTATCATGGCTCATATTGATGCCGGAAAGACTACAACTACCGAAAGAATTTTATATTACACAGGAAAATCACACAAAATTGGTGAAGTGCATGATGGTGCGGCTACCATGGATTGGATGGAGCAAGAGCAAGAAAGAGGTATCACTATTACTTCTGCTGCAACAACTTGTTTTTGGAATGGCAATCGTATTAATATTATTGATACGCCGGGACACGTGGATTTTACTGTTGAAGTAGAAAGATCATTACGCGTACTTGATGGTGCGGTTGCAGTATTTGATGGTGTAGCTGGTGTTGAACCTCAATCAGAAACTGTATGGCGTCAAGCAGATAAATATTCTGTACCAAGAATTTGTTTCGTTAATAAATTAGATAGAACAGGTGCTGATTTCTATAGATGTGTTGATATGATTATTGATCGTCTTGGTGCTAATCCTGTGGTTACGCAATTACCAATTGGTTCTGGTGAAGATTTTGTTGGTCTTATTGATCTTATCAAAATGAAGCAAATCATCTGGAAAGATGAATCTTTAGGTGCTGAATTTGAATATGGTGATATTCCTGCAGAGCTTAAAGATAAAGCTGACGAATATCGTGAAAAATTAGTTGAAACTGTAGTTGAGCAAGATGATGCTATCATGGAGAAATATCTTGGTGGTGAAGAAGTTGCTGAAGCAGAAATTATATCTTGTCTTCGTAAAGGTGCGGTCTCAAGATCATTTGTACCTGTGCTTTGTGGTTCTGCTTTTAAAAATAAAGGTGTGCAATCATTACTTGATGCGGTAGTTGATTATTTACCATCACCACTTGATATTGGTTCAGTAGAAGGTAGTGATGTTGATGATGAAGAGAAAAAAATCGTTAGAAAAGCTGATGAGAGTGAGCCTCTTGCTGCACTTGCTTTCAAAATCATGACTGATCCATTTGTTGGTTCATTATCATTTATCAGAATATACTCTGGTGTGCTTAAAGCTGGTGATACAATTTATAATCCAGTTAAACGTAATAAAGAAAGAGTTGGTAGAATGTTATTAATGCATTCAAACCACCGTGAAGATATTAAAGAAGCAAAAGCTGGTGATATTATCGCTCTTGCTGGTTTAAAAAATACTACAACTGGTGATACTTTATGCATGCAAGATAAACAAGTTATCTTGGAAAGAATGGAATTTCCTGATCCAGTTATTGAAGTTGCTGTTGAACCTAAATCTACTGCTGACCAAGAAAAAATGGGGCTTGCTTTAGGTAGATTAGCTTCTGAGGATCCTTCACTAAGGATCTCTTCTGATGAAGAAAGTGGGCAAACTATTCTTAAAGGAATGGGTGAGTTACATTTAGAGATCATTGTTGATCGTCTTAAAAGAGAATTTAAAGTTGATGCTAATATCGGTGCTCCTCAAGTAGCTTATCGTGAAACTATTACTAAAACATTTGAAGTTGACTACACACACAAAAAGCAATCTGGTGGTGCTGGCCAATTTGCAAGAGTTAAAATTACTTTTGAACCAGGCGAAAAAGGTGCTGGTTTTGAATTTGAAAGTAAAATTGTTGGTGGTAATGTACCAAAAGAATATATCCCAGGTGTTACTAAAGGTTTGGAACAAAGCTGTAACTCTGGCGTAGTAGCTGGTTACCCGGTAGTTGATCTTAAAGCTACATTAAATGATGGAGCTTACCATGATGTGGATTCTAGTGTGCTTGCTTTTGAAATAGCTGCTAAAGCTGCTTTCAGAGAAGGTTTGCCTCAAGCTGGCGCAGTTCTATTAGAGCCAATCATGAAGGTTGAAATTATAACTCCAGAGGATTATATGGGAGATATTATTGGAGATTTAAACTCGAGAAGAGGCCAAGTTAGCGGTATGGAGCCAAGAGGAAATGCTCAAGTTGTTAATGCGCATGTACCTCTAGCTAACATGTTTGGTTATGTGAATGAGCTACGTTCTATGTCACAAGGTCGTGCTCAATATAGCATGCAATTTGCTCATTATGAGCAAGTGCCTCAGCAAATAGCTGATGAGATTAAATCTAAAGTTGCTTAAATAATAATTTTTTTTAAAAGGTAGTAAGATGAGTAAAGAAGTATTTGAAAGAAATAAAACGCATTTAAATGTAGGAACAATTGGTCACGTGGATCATGGAAAGACTACCTTAACAGCAGCTATTTTAAAATATTATGGTAGCCAAAAATTAGGAT
>CAXDRM010000116.1:0-2733 GCA_963991775.1 uncultured Rickettsiales bacterium
GTTGCTAAAGCTGGATTAGTTAGTAAAGAAGTAACTAATAAAGCTTTTAAAGCTTGTTGCTGTTTTTTCATGATTTCGATTAAAAATAGTTAATAAATATTTCAGATTTTGCTTTCTAATCCGGGAAATTCTTAATGTCAATAATAATGATAACTATTCTCAATATCAGTGATAATTATTTTCATTATCGCTGATAATCATTTGCAATATCATTTAAACTATAATATATTAAGTGGCCATTACGTAATCTAACTATGAAATACGCCTTAATTATCTCTTTAATAATTCATTTAGTTTTTGCTAGCACAATGTTTAGCAAAGACCAAAATAGTGCTATTATTGCAAATAATGTTAATTCAGCTAATGCCCCGCTTACAGTAAAATTAAGCAAAGCACAAACCGAACCAACAAAAATTTATCGTGAAACTAAAAAAGTAAAAACTATAAAACAAATTGAAAAAAGCTCTATACAACCCATTCAACAAAGTAAAATAGTAGCTAATATTGAAACTGAAGCACAAACTATACCTTTTATAGACAATCCTAATCTTGCAAGTAACAG
Source organism: uncultured Rickettsiales bacterium (assembly GCA_963991775.1). GTDB lineage: Bacteria > Pseudomonadota > Alphaproteobacteria > Rickettsiales > JABIRX01 > CAXDRM01. The sequence goes on from CAXDRM010000116.1 coordinate 563, forward strand.
AGTCGCACCCAAATACCCCAAACGCTCTTTAATGTTAAAACAAGAAGGCTTAGTTATTCTTAAGGCTCTTATTTCCGAATATGGTCAAGTTAAGACTATGGAGATCCTAAAATCATCTGGCTATAATTTACTTGATGAAGCAGCCCAGCAAGCAGTAGAGAAATGGGAATTTGAACCATTACAAATTGCTGGTCGCACATCTCTTAGCTGGGTAAAAGTTCCGGTAGAATTTAAAATCCAATAAATAATTATGACTGAATTTACTTATATTGGGCCTTTAGGTGTGCCCTTATTATTGCTTTCTTTTATTGGTTTAGCAGTAATTATTGAAAGATTATTTTTTTGTTTAAAACTAAAAACCATAGATAAAGCTGCTGATTTTATAAAAATCAAACAAACGCTTGAAGCAAATGCAAAACAACCTAAAGATTCACGTGATGATTTAGCTAAATTCTTATTGCTTGAAGCAAAAAAACCTTACGAACATGGTTTAAGAACCTTACGTATTATTGCAGTAACCAGCCCTATGATTGGTTTATTAGGTACGGTTCTTGGCATTATCTCAGCTTTTAAGACAATTTCTACCTATAATGGCCCAGTCTACCCTGCTTTAATCGCTGATGCTCTTTGGGAAGCTATGCTTACCACTGCTTTTGGTTTAGCTATTGCCTTACCTTGTTTATTTGCTGCTTTTATTTTTACGCGTATTGCTGAACAAAGAATTAGTAATTATCAAACCCAGCTTAATAAATTATCATTAAAACTTGATGGCATTAAGCTATAAATAATTAGAGCATGATTGATATAACTGATAATAATTCAGAGAAAAATAATATTATCTCAGATCTACTGCCAGATCTTACTCCTTTGCTGGATGTAATGTTCATGCTTATTGTTTTTTTAATCTTAACTACTAATGCAGTACAGCAAATTTTTGAAGTTAAGCTGCCCGAAGATCAAGAAAATGTTACTAAATTATTGCAAGAGGATGATACTTTAAAAATCACTTTATTTGCTGAAGAAAATAAATGGGCAATTGATCAACAAGAATTTCAAGATTTCAAATTATTTAAGCATCAGCTTGCAAAACAAAAACTCAATATTTCTGAGCAGCGTGTTATTATTTTTAGTGATCAGCAAGCTAGTGTTGAACGTTTACTGCAGTTACTTACTTATATGCAGGCTCAGGGGATAGAAATTGCTGACATCATAATGGAATAATACCAAATCCCAGCTTTATTTGTAATTTTGTTAAGAGTCAAAAAGCGCAGTATTTTTGTTAAAAAATTTGAGGCGAATAGCCCTTGCTATTTGCAAAAGTTTTTTGGCAACAAAGGCTCGCTTTTTGCCTTAACCCAAAGGGCAGCTAATAAATTGAAAAAATTACTGCGCAAAATTACTCGACCGTAGCTTTGGCTATGCCCTCATAATTTCACTTGTTCTTTTTTCAATTTATTAACGCTGCAAAACCACAAATAAAGCTGGGATTTGGTATTGCCAATATATCATGCAGCCTTTTCTGAAACATAGTATTTACAATACCATGTTTCAGCGGAGTGATTCGCTTTAACTGACAAAAATTTGCTCATGTAGTATTCTACACTGCGCAATTTTTGCAGTTAAGCTCACCAAAAATGCAAGCACGCTATATTGGTTTATTACTTCTTAACAAGCATAGCGCGACGAATTATTAAATTTACGACAAACTAATAAATCGTGGAAGCAGGACTAGGAGAAAGTATGGCGAGGAACAGATAGTACAAATAGTACTTGAGTACCGCAGCCATGCTTTCGACGACGCTCTGTTAAATCATTAACATTTTATATGTTGATGATTTAATCCTGCACCGCGAGAATTAGCTTTGCGTAACGCAAGCTAATAAATCGTGGAAGCAGGACTATAAGAAAGTATAGCGAGGAACAGATAGTAGGTTTAATACTGTACCAAATCGATATAGTGTGCTTGGATTTTTGGTGTGCTCAACTGCAAAAATTGCGGAGTGTATATGTGATCATACTACCGGACAAAAGTTTTATTTTATGCCAATAGTACTTAATCCGGCTCTTGAGTGAACCGAAGCAAAGCGAAGGTTTGTACCGAAAGATCCTTTAGATGTTATAGTAATTTAACTTTATTTACATACTTTAGTATGTTATATATCTGTTAAAAT
>CAXDRM010000117.1:0-2673 GCA_963991775.1 uncultured Rickettsiales bacterium
AGAATATTTAACTCTAGCTAATTTAAATCATGGCTTAAAGGGCAAGCTAACAAATTTAATTTTAGATTATCTTAAATATTGGGATAAAAAAACCGCACCGCGCGTGACAAAATATTTTGCTAATTCTAGCTTTATTAAAAAGCGTGTTAAAAATTGCTATGGGCTAAAAGCAGAAATTTTATATCCACCTGCCGATACAAAATTTTTTAAACCTAGTCGTATAATCAATAAACAAAATTACTTTTTTACCTATGCAAGACATGAAAGCTATAAAAGAATTGATCTCATCATCAAAACTTTTAACCAACTACCTAATGAAAAATTACTAATTGCTGGCACTGGTAATGAAACCGAAAACTTAAAAAAACTAGCTGGACCCAATATTAAATTTTTAGGTAAAATCCCTAAAACACAATTAGGTGAGAGGTTACAACAAGCACGTGCTTTTATCTATGCTGCGCGTGAAGATTTTGGTGTAGTAATGGTTGAAGCACTTGCTGCTGCTACTCCTGTAATTGCTTTTGGGGTTGGCGGAGCGGTTGATATTGTGCAAAAAAATTGCGGCGTTCTTTACCCTGAACAGAATGTGCTTTCACTTAAAAATGCTCTTCAAGAATTTACAAAAAAAGAAAAAACTTTTAAAAGCGAGATACTTTTAAAAGAAGCAGCAAAATATTCAGAACAAAATTTCAAAGATGCCTTCAAAAAAATCTGTGATTCATATCTTAATAAATAATTTTCTTCTAATAGCTAGTCCTATTGTGCTTGGCTATTCCGGACTCACTGCACCTTTTGTCTTACTTGCTATTTATTTTACAAATCTTAACACCCAATTTTTACCGAAACTAACTGATTTTAAACAACCATTAATCTTTAGTTTTTTTATTTTTACTTTTTTACATAGCTTTTATGATCATGCTGTAAAACCTCAAGAGCTTTTTTTGGAATTTGCTATTCTTGCTTTTGCCTTAAAATTATTTGTTAATTCATCAATTAATAATGAACTTAAAGCTAATTTCTTTTCCTTTAGCTTATTATTTTCAGTTATAATTTTACTCTTCCTGCAATTTTCTAACGCACAAATTATCAATTTTTTTGCCCCTGATTTTGACACGGCTGATTTTTTAATCTTAAAAATTAACCGCCAATTAAATATTTTTGCCCTGCTCTTATTACCAGCTTGTTACGTTCTATATCAAAGTAAATATCGAAATTATGCCATTGCCTTATTTCTACTAACCAGCTTGTTAATTTTTAACAGCCATAGTGCCACTGCAAAATTTGTTTTTATTGTGGTGATTTTTACTTTCTTAATCGTCAAACAATTTGGCCATAAATTGCTCAAGATTTTATTTATTTTATATTGTTTAGGAAATCTTGCAGCACTCATCATTTTACCTAATTTAAATATACAAAAAATTGCTGAGCAAAATTTTATGCAGCATTCCTTTTTGCACCGCCTCTGTATTTGGCAATATAGCTTGGATAAAATTTCAGAACGCCCTTTAGGTTATGGCCTGAACGCCGCGGAAAATAAAATCTTTACTGATATTTCAGATAAAGAAATTTGCATTAAAAATACTGTAAATACTAAAACCACTAATAGTGATTTATATTTCCATATCTCACATCACCCACATTATAATATTTTGCAAATCTTGCTTGAATTAGGCATTTTTGGCCTATTATTTTTTGGTTATTTATTATTATTCTTAAATAAAAAATTAAGTGCTTTACCTAACAGCACATTACCATTTTACACCTCATTATTTTATGGTTATTTAGCCATTGGAACTACTGGCTTTGAAATCTGGCAAGGCTGGTATATGTGCTCTGCTTTACTATCTATTTATTTTTACAAGATATTATTATCTGACATAAAAGAATAGAGGATAGGTGTTTAGAGCGAGATTCCACAGAATTTTCTCAACGTGGATTTGATAAAATTCGAGGACCTGCCTGAGCTATAAATACCTATCCTCTATTCGCGGTGTCAATCTACTACGATATTAGAACAAAAGTTACAGCTGAGAGTACAGCACCCAGGGTAAAATATAATAGATGTTGCTTTTGTCTTTTAGCTTTGCGCTGCTCAAAATTATCAAAAAATCTCTCTGCCTTATAAATTAATTGCGGTACAGTTTTAGCAATTGCTAGCGCATCTTGCAGCTGACGCTTCGCTTCTTGGCGCGGATTTAAATTTTTACGTGACCAAGCTTTCATCCATGGCTCACCTAAAGACCACATATTTAATTCAGGATTCAACTCTTTACCTACACCTTCAATCATCAATAAGGTTTTTTGTAAAAGCAATAATTGCGGCTGAGTTTCCATACCAAATTTCTCAGTAATCTGAAAAAGCTGCGTTAGCATTTTGCTAATATAAATATCTTTAGCTGCTTTACCAAAAATTGGCTCACCTATTGATCTACAAGAAAGAGCAAAATCAGCAAGATTTGCATCTTCTGGTATATAACCCGCTTCTAAATGAATACGTGCTACATAGTCATAATCACGCTTGATAAAACCATAAACTATTTGGGCGACATAAAGCCGATCATGATAAGGTAACTCACCCATAATACCAAAATCCAGCAAAGCTATTTTACCTTCTTTAGTAATCATGATATTACCTGGATGCATATCTGCATGAAAATAACCATCACGATAAGC
>CAXDRM010000118.1:0-2514 GCA_963991775.1 uncultured Rickettsiales bacterium
CTTATTGGTTTAATCGAAGAAGGTGCAGCAGGTGCAACCGCAGAAGCACCACCCGCTGAAACTCCAACTACAGAAGCAGCACCGGCTGCTACTGTGCCAAGTGCTCTAGCAGGAAATGCAAGCCAAGAATTATCACCAGCGCCAAGAAAAATTGCAGCTGATAATAATATCGATACTAGCCAAATTGCCGGTAGTGGTAAAGATGGTCGTGTGACTAAAGGAGATGTATTAAATGCGGTGAATAATCCAGCAGCTCAAGCTACTGCAAATGCAGCGCCAGCTAAAACTGTAGAGCGTGTTAAAATGTCTAGATTAAGACAAAAAATAGCAGAGCGTCTTAAAGATTCACAAAATACTGCGGCAATTCTTTCTACTTTTAATGAAGTGGATATGACCGAAGTTATCGCTCTTAGAAAAGCCTATAAAGATAATTTCTTAGAAAAACATGGGGTTAAATTAGGTTTTATGTCTTTCTTTGTAAAAGCAGCAGTGGAAGCTTTAAAGCAAATTCCAGCAGTTAATGCAGAAATTGACGGTACTGATTTAGTATATAAAAACTTTTATGATATTGGTGTAGCAGTAGGAACTCCACAAGGTTTGGTAGTGCCAATAGTAAGAGGCGCTGATCAAATGAGCCTGGCTGAAATTGAACAAGAAATTTTACGTTTAGCAATAAAAGCGCGTGATGGAAAATTAACTGTTGAAGATCTAACCGGTGGAACTTTTACTATATCTAATGGTGGTGTTTATGGTTCACTACTTTCAACTCCAATTATTAATCCACCACAATCTGGTATTTTAGGTATGCATAAAATGCAAGAAAGACCGATGGTAATTGGTGGTGAAATTAAGATCAGACAAATGATGTATTTGGCTCTTTCTTATGATCATCGTATTATTGATGGTAAAGAAGCGGTAACTTTCTTAGTTAAAATTAAAGAAGCAATTGAAGACCCAAGAAGATTATTACTTGGTCTTTAATTTTATCCTTCCTAAACAAAATCTAATTCATTATTAACGAGGCAAAATGGCAGAACAACAATCTTTTGATTTAGTAGTAATTGGTGGTGGACCTGGTGGTTATGTAGCAGCAATCAGAGCTGCACAATTAGGTATGAAAGTAGCTTGTGTAGAAAAACGTAAAACCCTAGGTGGTACTTGTTTGAATGTGGGTTGTATTCCTTCAAAAGCTTTGCTTGAATTTTCACATCATTTTCATGAAGCTAAACATAATTTTGCTGATTATGGTATTGATATTCCCGAGCCAAAAGTAAATCTTAAAAAAATGATGAGTGAGAAATCTTCGATAGTTTCTGGTTTGACCGGCGGTATCGAGATGCTTTTTAAAAAGAATAAAGTTACGCATATTAATGGTCTTGGTACGATTCTTAATCCTAATGAAGTAGCAATTCATACTGATAAAAATAAAGCAGATAAAATCTCTGCTAAAAATATCTTAATTGCGACTGGTTCAGAAGTTACACCTTTACCTGGCATTGAAATTGATGAAGAAAGAATCGTTTCTTCAACAGGTGCTTTAGAACTAAAAGAAGTACCTAAAAAAATGGTCTTAATTGGTGCTGGAGTTATTGGCTTAGAGCTTGGTTCTGTATGGTCAAGATTAGGTGCAGAAGTTGAAGTTATCGAATTTATGGATGGTATTTGTCCGGGTATGGATAAAGAAGCGGCAAGATCTTTTCAAAAATTACTAGAGAAACAAGGACTTAAATTTACTTTTAATACCAAAGTAGTTGCTGCCAAAAATAAAGGTAAAAATGTTGAATTAGAGACTGCCCATTCGGCAGGCTCAGGGACCGCCCAAACAAAAAAAATTACTGCTGATGTTGCATTAGTTGCAGTAGGTAGAAGACCTTATACCCAAAATCTTGGTATTGCAGAAATTGGTGTTAAAACTAATGAACGTGGCTTTATCGAAATTGATCATAAATTTCAAACTTCAGTACCAGGCATTTATGCTATTGGTGATGTAGTTCCTGGTCCGATGCTTGCGCATAAAGCAGAAGAAGAAGGTGTAGTTTGTGTTGAAATGCTGGCAGGTCAATCTGGCCATATCGATTATAATTTAGTGCCTTCAGTAGTTTATACTTATCCAGAAGTTGCTTGGGTGGGTAAAACAGAAGAGCAATTAAAAGCAGAAAAAATTCCTTATAAATCAGGTAAATTTAACCTAATGGCAAATTCTCGTGCTCGTGCTACTGCATCTGCTGAAGGATTTGTTAAAATTTTAAGTCATAAAGAAACCGATAAGGTTCTTGGCTGTCACATCATTGCGCGTGAAGCAGGAAACCTAATTCATGAAGTTGGTGCTGTAATGGAATTTGGTGGAGCTGCTGAAGATATTGCCAGAACTTGTCATGCGCATCCGACTCTTAATGAGGCGATTAAGGAAGCGGCGCTCGCTATCGATAAACGTCCCATCCATTCATAGGCAGATATTTTGGGTGATTTTCAAAATTGCTTAGCTTGTGAGCTAAGCTAATTTTGGCAAAGCTG
>CAXDRM010000119.1:0-2498 GCA_963991775.1 uncultured Rickettsiales bacterium
AAAAACCGGTTCTCGAGTGATTTTGCACTTGTTGCAAAATTTTACCGAGAGATCCTTAATTCTTCTGTGGAGCTAGTATCATCAACAACTGCCTCATCTCCATCTTAGGCTCAAGTTCAACTTTTGCCAATTCTGCGGTAGTTTCTTTGACTTTATTCATTAAGCTAAGCGCAATATCTTGTTTAGCAATCTCACGACCACGAAAACGCATAGATACTTTAACCTTATCACCATTTTCTAAAAATTTGATAATGGCTTTAACTTTAATATTATAGTCATTTTCACCAATATTTGGCCTGATTTTAATTTCTTTAAGATCTGTAGTTTTTTGTTTTTTCTTTGCTTCATTAGCTCTTTTTTGAATTTCATATTTATATTTACCAAAATCCAAAAATTTACATACAGGTGGATCTACATGAGGTGATACTTCAACCAAATCAAAACCTGCTTTTGAAGCCTTATATAATGCATCGCTAGTATTCATCACGCCAAGCATCTCTCCTTTATCATCTATTACTCTAACTCTCTCTGCGCGGATTTCCCTATTTGAATTAGGAAATTTGTCTTTTTTATTCATTAATGTTTTTACTACCTTTTTTAGTTAACAATTTGGTATATCCTTAATCTGCTCTAATCTAGCCGGAACTGCGCTAAGTGCAAGTGTTTCTTGGGCTTGGCTACCAATTTTACGAATCTGTACTGCACGTTCTTCTTGCTCTTTTTCACCAATAATAAAAATCATTGGAGTTTTAAGCTTACTATATTTACGAATTTTATAGCCAATTTTATCTGCACTAAGATCAAGCTTAACTCTGACATTATGCTTCAGCAATTCAGCATGCACCTCTCTTGCATAATCATCTACCTTATTAGTCACAGTGATAATCTGCACTTGAGTTGGTGCTAACCAAAAAGGAAAACGTCCACCATAATGCTCGATTAAGATGCCTAAAAATCTTTCCATTGAACCAAGAATAGCACGATGAATCATCACAGGACGCTTAATCTGTCCATCACTAGCAGTATATTTTGCATCAAGCCTTTCTGGTAAAACAAAATCCATTTGTAAAGTACCACATTGCCAATCTCTACCTAAAGCATCAGTAAGGACAAATTCTAGCTTAGGACCATAAAAAGCACCCTCACCTGGATTAAGAGCATATTGTAAACCAACCTCTTTAATAGCAGTAAGTAACGCATCTTCGGATTTATCCCAAGTTTCATCAGTACCTGCACGTTTCTCAGGACGATCAGAAAATTTTACTTTCACATCCTCAAAGCCAAATACTTTATAAACGCGTAGTAATAAATCTGAGAATTTTTTAGTTTCTGCAGTAATTTGATGTTCTTCACAAAAAATATGCGCATCATCTTGTACAAAACCTCTAACGCGCATTAAACCATGCAATGCACCAGATGGCTCATTACGATGGCAATGGCCAAATTCTGCCATACGCAAAGGTAAATCACGATAGCTGTGAATTTTTTGATTATAAATTTGTACATGGCCCGGACAGCTCATCGGCTTTAAGGCTAGATGTCGTGCCTCGGATTCAGCAATGAACATATTTTCACGGAATTTCTCCCAATGACCAGATTTCTCCCAAAGCACCCTATCTAACAATAATGGAGTTCTAACTTCAAAGTAACCATTATTGCGCAAAGTACGTGAGATAAAATCTTGTAGTAATTGATAAATGATAGTGCCATTTTCATGCCAGAAGATTGAACCTGTTGCTTCTTCTTGAATATGAAATAATTCTAACTCTTTACCTAATTTACGATGGTCATTTTCTTCAGCCAAACGAATTTGCTCAAGATAATTATCAAGCTGCTCTTTTTTCGCCCATGCTGTACCATAGATTCTTTGCAGCATTTGCTTATCTGAATCACCGCGCCAATATGCTCCAGCAATTTTAGTAAGCTTAAAATGCTTAAGAAAACCGGTAGATTTAGCATGTGGCCCGCGGCATAAATCAATAAAATCTCCTTGGCGATAAAGGCTGATAATTTCACCTTTAGGAATCTCACTGATGATCTCTGCTTTAAAATGCTCACCCTGCTCTTTAAAAAATTTGATCGCCTCATCACGATCCCATTCTTCTCTTTTTACCGGAATATTTTGCTCGGCTAAAAAGCGCATTTTCTTTTCGATTTTAGGTAAATCCTCAGGTGTAAATGGGCTATCTTTGGCAAAATCATAATAAAAGCCATTTTCAATAGCAGGACCTATAGTCACTTGTACTTCAGGATATAATTCTTTGACCGCTTGAGCCATTAAATGCGCAGTATCATGACGAATCAATTCTTGAACACGCTCATCATCCAAAGTAATAAGCTCGAGCTTGCCATCTTCAGTTAAAGGAATATAGCTATCAATTTCTTGACCATTAAAGATTGCAAAGACAGTTTTTTTAGCCAGTGATTTACTAATGCTTAGCGCTACTTCTTCCGCTGTAATTCCCGCTTGATAATTTTTTACTGAATTATCAGGAAAT
>CAXDRM010000120.1:0-2495 GCA_963991775.1 uncultured Rickettsiales bacterium
AGAGCCGGATTAAGTACTATTGGCATAAAATAAAACTTTTGTCCGGTAGTATGATTATCTATACACTCAGTAATTTTTGCAGTTGAGCTCACCAAAAATGCAAGCACACTATGATGATTTGGGTTGTACATTCCAAGTTCTTGAGAGTATGTAACCCAGAAATAAATCTAAATTTATCTCTTGAAAAGATTTATTTCGAACCTATCTAATAGCAAGTCTTAACTTTATTAATGAAGCTGAGACTTGGTATAAACTCAATAACTAAAAATAAGATTAGATTATGGTAGCAAAAGCAGAAACTCTTAAATTTGATGCAGAAATTGGCAAAGTATTAAATTTAGTAATTAATTCACTTTACACCAACAAAGATATCTTCTTGCGTGAGCTTTTATCTAACGCCAGTGATGCTTGTGATAAATTGCGCTATCAATTAAATCAGGATGAGAAATTAGCTGAAAATTTCAAAGAGCATGAGCTTAAAATATCTATTCAAATAGATGAGAAACAAAAGCAAATAACTATTAGTGATAGCGGTATTGGGATGAGTCGTGATGAGCTAATTAAAAATCTTGGTACCATTGCTAAATCTGGTACGCAGGCTTTCATAAATAAGCTTGATGAAAAAGAGCAAAAAGTTAGCGATCTTATTGGTCAATTTGGTGTAGGTTTTTACTCAGGTTTTATGGTCGCAAATAAAATGACCGTAATTTCTAACAAAGCAGGTAGTAAAAAAACACATATTTGGTCATCAAAAGGTAGCGGAGAATTTGCTATTAGTGAGGCAGAAGAGCAAATTCAAGGAACCAAAATTATCTTAGATTTAAAAGATGATGCCAAAGAATTTTTAGATTCATTCCGTATCAAAAATATTGTTAAAACCTATTCAGATCATATTGCTTTTCCAATTGAATTAGTAGCAATTGAAAAAGATGCAGCAACTGAAGTGCTTAATTCTTCGCAGGCTTTATGGTCAAAACCTAAGGCACAGGTAAAAAAAGATGAATATCTTTCATTTTATAAGGCAATTGCGCATGCAGCAGATGAGCCATGGTTAACTTTACATAATCATGTAGAAGGAGTTATCACCTATACTAATTTACTTTTTGTCCCAACTAAAAGACCTTTTGATCTATTTCATCCAGACCGTAAGTGTCAGGTTAAGCTTTATGCGAAGAAAGTATTTATTACTGAAGATACAGTTGAGATTGTACCTTCATATTTGCGCTTTTTAAGAGGTGTAGTTGATTCACAAGATATCTCTTTAAATGTGAGTCGTGAAACGTTGCAAAATAATGCAGTAGTTGAAAAAATTAAATCAGGTTTAGTTAAAAAAATCCTAGCTGAGCTTGCTAAGCAATTTAAAAAAGATCGTGAAAAATACCAAGAATTTTGGGAGAATTTTGGTTCAGTATTAAAAGAAGGTCTATGTGAATATAGTGTAGATAAAGAAAAAATCTTAGATATTTGCTTATTTAAAACTTCTAAATCAAATGGGAAAAATATTTCACTTGCTGAATATATAGCAGGGATGCGTGAAGATCAGAAAGAGATTTATTACTTAATTGGTGGTGATTTAGAATCATTACAAGATAATCCTCAGTTGGAAGCATTTAAAGCCAAAGATATAGAGGTATTATTATTAACTGATGGTGTTGATGATTTTTGGCTAACTACTTTTCCTAAATTCCAAGAAAAAGAATTTAAAGCAGTTACTCGTGTAACAGATGAGTTGGACAATATTGCTAAAGACAAAAAGGCAGAAGAAAAAAAGGAAAAAGAAGCTGAAGAGCTAAAAGATTTAGTAGCTTATTTTAAAGAGGTTTTGGCTGATCGTGCTGAGGATGTAAAAATTTCACATAAGCTTACTGAAAGTCCGGTATGTCTTGCAGCAGCAGCTACTGGTATGGATCTTAGAATGGAAAGAATTATGTTAGAACAAGGCCAGTTACAACAAGCTACCAAGAAGATTCTAGAGATTAATCCAACCCACAGCATTATCAAAAATTTAGATAAAAAGCTAAAAGATAATAAAGATCAGGTAGCAGATTTTGCTAAATTGCTTTTTGATCAGGCTTGTATTGTGGAAGGGGAGGCTATTAAAGAGCCTACACAATTAGCTAAACGTATCTCAGCTTTGCTTGCTGAGCAGCTTAGTTAGATTTCCCCAACACCAAAGGTAGGGACTATTTGTCATTTTGTTAAGAGTCAAAAAGCGTAGTATTTTTAGTTAAAATTTTGCAATTAATAGCGAGCTATTGATAAGAGATTTTAGCTAAAAAGAGTAGCTTTTTGCCTTAACCTGAAAGGCAGCTAATAAATTGAAAAAATTACTGTGCAAAATTATTCGACCGTAGCGGATTGCCATGCTCTCATAATTTTACTTGTCCTTTTTTCAATTTATTAACGCTGCAAAAAGATAAATAGTCCCTACCTTTGGTGTTCGGACCACATATTCTCATTTTCCTCTAAAAAAATCTCTTACGTATGTATAGATA
>CAXDRM010000121.1:0-2478 GCA_963991775.1 uncultured Rickettsiales bacterium
AATTTTTTTCTACGCAAAAAATCACTCGAGAACCTGATTAGTAATTTAGGTCCTTGAGTGACCTGGAGTGAAACGAAAGGTTGTACCGAAAGGCCCGATCAGTTAAATAACTCCTTCTACATTATATGTGTAATGCTCTACCATCAGCATCTAACACAGCCTCATGCATCATCTCCGACAAAGTAGGATGCGGAAAACAGGTACGCATAATATCTTCTTCTGTAGCTTCAAAAGTTTTTGCTAAAACAAAACCTTGCACTAACTCTGTTACTTCACTGCCTACTAAATGAGCACCAATTAATTCGCCAGTATCTTTAGAAAAAATTACTTTTATTAAACCAGAATCTTTACCTGAAGCAATTGCCTTACCATTACCAATAAAAGGAAATCTACCAACCTTAATATTTAAGCCTTGCTCTTTAGCCTGATCTTCGGTTAAACCCACAGAGGCAATTTGCGGGTTACTATAAGTACAGCCTGGGATATTTTCTTTCTTTAATGGATGGGCCGGTAAGCCAGCAATAGCTTCAGCAGCAATAACTCCTTCATGTGATGCTTTATGCGCAAGCCATGGGGCAGCTGTAACATCACCAATTGCATAAATATTTGCTTCAGCAGTACGACAATTTTTATCAGTTACAATACAACCTTTTTCTGTTTGAATATTAGTACCTTCTATACCAATATTTTCACTATTAGGCACCACACCAACAGCTGAGATAATTCTTTCAACCTCAAGCTCTTCAACCTTATCAGTTTTATTATTTTTAATTTTAACTTTAACTGAATTTTTACCTTTATTAAGCTCAGTAATTGCTGAACTAGTTTTAAGATTAATACCTTGCTGCTCAAATTCTTTAGCTGCGAATTTAGAAATCTCTGCATCTTCAACATGCAAGATTCTATCAGCAATTTCTAAAACAGTAGTTTTAACGCCCAAAGCATTATAAAAACTAGCAAACTCAATACCAATTGCCCCACTTCCTACTACTAATAAAGATTTTGGTAATTCTTCAGGTACCATAGCTTCTTTATAAGTCCAAATAAATTTACCATCTGACTCTAAATTAGGCAGAACTCTTGCTCTAGCACCTGTTGCAATAATAATATTTTTAGCAGTGAGATCTTCTAAAGATTTACCTTTCTTGTCAAAAATACGCACCTTATCATTACCATTTAATTTAGCACGCGCATCAAAAACTTCGACTTTGTTTTTTTTCATTAAGTGACCAATTCCAGCAGATAATTTTGCAGAAACATCACGCGATCTTTTGATAATTTTTTTGAAATCGAATTTTATATCTTTAGCTGAAAAGCCAAAATCTGCTAAATGACCTAATAAGGCGTTTACTTCTCCTGATTTAAGTAAAGCCTTGGTGGGAATACACCCCCAATTTAAACAAATACCACCAAGATGTTGCTCTTCTACTACTGCAACTTTTAAGCCTAATTGTGCAGCTCTTATAGCTGCTACATAACCACCAGGCCCTCCACCAATTACTACAACGTCAAAATTCTTAGCCATATCCTTATATTTTAGTTAGGCATCAGATTATAAAGCAGAGGCTGATTTTTGCAAATAACTATTACCAGTTTCTTAATCCCCTTTGGCTACTGCTACCAATATTGAATGGATCCTTACTAACGCTATCTGCCCAACTATTCCTATTATTAGAGGGAACTTTGCTGCTGCCTGCATCTTCATAACCAACAACTTTCGAACTAATATTAGCCTTGCCGGCCATTTCTCTACATAAATTATCAATATCATCTGCTGCTTTTTCCTGCGTATTTTGTACAGATTCAGCCTTACCTTCAACATCCATCCTTTTGGACTCATTATAATAATGGTTAAATTCTATAAAAGCTATTGTGTATAGTGGATTTGTTAATTTATTGATTTCATCTCTATTAGCCCGATTAGCATCCAAATCACTCTGTAATTCTTCAGGTAATATATCTTTGATCTGCTCTAATGAAAATTTTACCTCTGAATCTATTATTGCTGGATTTTTAATTTGGCCTTTTATCTGGTTATATAAATTAAAATTAGCTTCTGTTATTCCAACTTGTCTAAGCTTTTGTATAATTTGTTGCGTTCTATCTACCGTTACTCCTGCCTCATTAACTTCATCTTGCAAACCTTTTGCAACATATGTACGTTTTAATATGTCTTGAAGCTTCGAATCTATATTTACCTCCCCTTGCCCTACATAACTTGAAGAAGCTTGCTGATTTGGATCTATAACCTCCTCCATTTGCTCTTCTGTGCTTCCTGATGAATTTAAAGAATTTTCTCGTATTGCGGTTGAACGAACCAAAGCTGGACGAGTCTTACGAGCAAATCCTTCTTTTTCAACTTTCTTTCTTTTATTTGAATCATCTTCATTTACTGATTTATACATATTTTTACCTCTTTAAAGTTTACCTCATTATATCAAAAAATTAGGGTTACTTAAAGTAGTAAATATTATTTTT
>CAXDRM010000122.1:0-2456 GCA_963991775.1 uncultured Rickettsiales bacterium
TCAAACTATCGATTTCGTATTTAAGTATGGTTAAAAAGTTAAATTACTATAAATCGGTTCTCGAGTGACAATTTGCGTAGGCATAATTGTTGTACCGAGAGATCCATTAAAAAAATAACCTATATATTCTTAAACTTTAATTTATCTTGATAATTGAAGATTTGTAGTAAGATACGCAGTGCTTTACCGCGCTGGCTAGTTAAATTAGGATCTTTTTCTAAAATTAATTTAGCATCTTGTTTAGCACTTTTAAGCAAATCAAAATGAAATTTTAGTGAGGCAATTTTAAATTCGGCAATACCGCTTTGTCTTTGCCCTAATAATTCTCCGCCACCTCTAATTTTTAAATCCTCTTCAGCAATGACAAAGCCATCATTAGTCTCGCGCATCACAGTAAGGCGTTGTTTAGAATTTTCTGATATTTTATTTTTATCATAAAGCAATACGCAGCTAGCTTGCTTATCGCCACGTCCGACTCGACCGCGCAATTGATGTAGTTGAGCTAAGCCAAAATGCTCGGCATGTTCAATAATCATTATAGTTGCATCAGGAACATTAACACCAACTTCTACCACTGTTGTTGCAAGTAAAATCTGGCATTCTCCTTGTAAAAACTTATCAATATTAGCAGTTTTTTCTTGATGAGACATTTGTCCATGCACAGTAGTAATTATATCTTCAGGCAAAAATTGCTTAAGCACAGCATAGCGTTCTTCTAAAGCAGTAAGATCTAATTTTTCTGATTCATTTACCAAAGGGCAAATCCAATAGATTTTTTCACCACGTTCTAAAGCATTTTTAACTGAACTAATCAATTCAGCTAGACGATCATTACTGACTAATCTAGTTATGATTTCTTGACGACCTTCTGGTTTTTGTTTGATTAGTGAAATATCTAAATCTCCATATAAGGTAAGAGCTAAGGTACGTGGTATAGGTGTTGCAGACATTAATAAGAAATCACATTTAATAGTTTTTTCAATTAATTTAAGGCGTTGCTCCACTCCAAAACGATGTTGCTCATCAATTACTACTAAAGCTAAATTTTTGAATATTACCTGTTCATAGAATAGAGCATGGGTACCTATTACTAAGGAAATTTCACCA
Organism: uncultured Rickettsiales bacterium; assembly: GCA_963991775.1. Classification (GTDB taxonomy): domain Bacteria; phylum Pseudomonadota; class Alphaproteobacteria; order Rickettsiales; family JABIRX01; genus CAXDRM01. The sequence continues at coordinate 1,108 of CAXDRM010000122.1, forward strand.
CTGGTAATTTGCTCTAATAATTGCTGACGTTTTTTACCTTTTACATCACCAGTAAAGCTGCAACATTTTATGCCTAATTTGCTAAAATATTCGCTAAAAAATTCTGCCTGTTGTTCAGCTAAAACGCCAGTTGGTACCATAAAGGCAGTTTGATAGCCAGCTTCAATAGCATGTAACATTGCCAAAGCTGCTACTACAGTTTTACCACAACCTACATCACCTTGAATTAATCTAGTCATGCGAAAGGGTGATTCAAGATCAGAAATAATTTCTTGGGTGGTAGCTTCTTGTTCTTCCGTTAAAGTAAAGGGAAGCAGCTCTCTAAATTCTTGCGCTAATTTATGTTCAGCAATTAATGTATGAGTTGCTAATTCTTTATTGGCGCGTCTAACTAACTCTAAAGCAATTTGCATGGCTAAAAATTCATCATAGGCTAATCTTTTTACTAAAGGTGCTTGATAATCTAGATCAGTAGCTTCATTAGGTTTGTGAATTTGTCTGATGGTTTTGCTAAAGCTAACAAAATCTTGATCTGCTAAAAAATGTTGATCTTGCCATTCAGGCAAATCAGTTAAATTATCAAGTGCTGCTTTATAAAGTTTAAGTAATAATCTATTATTGATGCTTTGACTATTAGGATAAATATTTTCGTAGAAATCATTAAATTTATAAGCTGGCATTACTAGATCAGGATGCACAAAATTTGGTTTGCCTTTATAATTATGTAATTTGCCACTTACGACAATTTCAGCTGCTAACGGATACATATTTTCGATGAGCCGTGCAGACATGCTAAAATAATCAATAGGTATTTCTAGACCATTTTCATTTTCGGTGATCACACGAAAAGGTGAGCGTCTATTATAATTTTTTTTATATTTTTTAACGGTAAGTTTTACTGTAGCTAACTCACCAGGATTTAGTGAATCAAGATCTGTAGTTAAGGATCTTTTTAAAGTTCTTATTGGTAAGAATAAGAGTAGATCTATAATGCGCTTGCCTCCAACTAATTTAGCTAAAGGTTCATTTAACGAATGACCAATACCTGGCAGATTACTTAAATCATTAAAAATTTTCATGTGGTAAGATTAGACCAACATGAATAATTTTAAAATAGCTTTTTAATTAATTATTAGAGGATCTCTCGGTACGGTTTTAGCTGCGCCAAAATCACTCGAGAACCTGAGATAGTAAAACAGAAAGATAAATATTTAAGATCCTTGTGCGTGGTTCGGCAGGCTCACCAACCAGATATCCGAAGAGCCGTTTATTTGCTTGTTGCTAACTTAGCAATCTTATTTAAACGACTAACTTTACGTGAAGCAGTTTCTTTTTTTATAACGCCTTTG
>CAXDRM010000123.1:0-2412 GCA_963991775.1 uncultured Rickettsiales bacterium
TGATATAAACAAAATCAATATATTGAGCAGCCTTTTTTGTCTCTCGGTACAGCTTCGTTATCGCTCAGCCATGCTTCGATACGAACTGCGTTCTAGTCAGCACGGCGCTCGAGAACTGGATTGGCTCTTTAGGTCCTTGAGTGGCGCGAATGAAATGAGCGTTGTACCGAAAGGCCCGGTAAGATTGAAGAATTAGTTACTAAAGGATCTCTCGGTAAAATTTTGCAACAAGTGCAAAATCATACTTCGATACGAAGCTAAAGCTTCTACTCAGCACGGCGCTCGAGAACCGGATAGTTTTTAAAGTTAACTATTATTATGAAACCAAAAAAAATTCTAATAACAGGGGCGGCGCAGCGCGTCGGGGCAGAGCTAGCTAGAATCTTACATCAACAAGGTCATCAGCTGGCAATCACCTATAATAATTCAGCCGCAGCAGCTAAAGAGCTGCAACAAGAATTAGCTGGTTTAAAAATCTATCAGACAGATTTTTGTGACTCTAAAAATTATCAAAATCTAATAAAACAAATTGCACATGATTTAGCTGGTCTTGATGTGTTAATTAATAATGCAGCTATATTTATTAAAGATGATAATGCTTGCCCTAATACAGAATTATTAGAAAAGCATCTAGCGGTAAATTTTGTAGCACCTGTTGCTTTAACCCAGCAATTTATAGAAATCACCAAGCAAGGTTTAGTAATTAATATTACTGATAAATTAGTTGCAGCACAGCAAGTTAAAAAATTTATGAGCTATGTGTTAAGTAAAAAAGCTTTAAGTAATTATACAGAATTTGCTACAGCTAATTTTGCACCTGCAATTAAATTAGTAGAGTTACGCCCTGAATTGCTAATTGCTGGAGAATATGATCAGCATAAAAAAATTGAACAGGGTGCATTAGCAGCTTTTACTAAACAAGTTGTGGATATAGTAAATGGCTGATTTAGCAATTTATGTGCATTATCCATTTTGTAAATCCAAATGTCCTTATTGTGATTTTAACTCACATTTAGTACCAGAAATTACTCCTAATTTAAAACAAGCCTATCAGCAAGAATTAGCATATTATTTTTCACTTACTGGTAAAAGAAAAGTCAGCTCAATCTTTTTTGGTGGTGGAACTCCGTCCTTAATGGCAGATGAATTGCTCGAAGATATTTTAGCTAATATTCATAAATTATATGAGGTTAGAGAGGATGCAGAAATTACTTTAGAGGCTAACCCAACCTCATATACAGCAACTAAGTTAAAGAGTTTTAAGTCGATAGGAATCAAGCGTTTATCTTTAGGTATTCAAGCTTTGAATGATACTGATCTAAAATTTTTAGGACGTGAGCATAATGCGATAGAGGCGCTTAATACTATCAAATCAGCTGCTGAAATTTTTGAAAATTTTTCTTTTGATTTAATTTATGCTCGGCCGCAACAAACTGTTAAAAAATGGCGCGATGAATTAAGCAAGGCATTAGATTTAGGCACTAAGCATTTATCGCTTTATCAATTAACTATAGAAAAAGGTACGCCATTTTATAGTAAATTTAAGCAAGGTGAATTTACTTTGCCCAGTGAAGCAGTGCAGGAAGAATTATATGATGTAACTAATGATTTAGCAGCTAATTATGGTTTAGCACGTTATGAGGTTTCTAACTATGCTAAGCCTGGTTTTGAGTCGCAGCATAATTTACATTATTGGCATTATCGTGATTATATCGGTATTGGTGCTGGAGCTCATTCGCGCTTTAGAAAAAAATCTGAACAGCTTAAGTCTCAATTAATGAATTATCATTTGCCTGAGAAATGGCAAAAACTAATAGCAGAGCAGGGTCGTGCGGTGCAAACTGATCAGCTGCTTAGCAAAGAGCAAATGATGGAAGAGCAGCTAATGATGAATTTGCGCACAATTTATGGTATTAATCTGCAGCGCTTTAAAGCAGATTTCAATGAGGATTTTACAGAGCTTTTTGCTGATAAATTAGCTGAATTACAGCGTAATAATTTAATCAAAATTAATAAGGGTCATATTGTTGCTACTTGGCAGGGTTTTAAATTGCTTAATTCTATACAGAGTTATTTGCTTGGTGATTAATATCTTGCTAAATGACCGTTTGAGTAATTATTATGCCAACCTTGCACGTCGGTCCATTCGACAAGCTCAGGAGAACCATACTCAGTGGCCGGTTGGGGGTAAATCTTTAGGACCCTGAGCTTGCAAGCTCTAGCGCAGCAATAGCCGAAGGGCCGCTTGAGTCTTTAGTAACTAATCTTCCTCTTTAGTCAAGCCATACATCTGGTTCTTCAACTCATCGAGATTTTGGGTGGTGGCAGCAGAGTAGCAAATTACTTTAGTGCCAAGAGATTTTTCTAAGAGCTGCTTTTTCTCGGTGAGCTCTTCGCTAGAGATTAAATCAA
>CAXDRM010000124.1:0-2343 GCA_963991775.1 uncultured Rickettsiales bacterium
ATTTATGAGAAAGTTGAACGGGCATTAGCAGAAAGAAATATCCTCATATCAGTAGAAGAATTTTTAGGCAAAAAAATGCGAGGCGTTTTTAACTCAGGCAAAAATTTTCGTAGCTTTAAAGGCTATATGGAGTCACTAAAAGCGCTACAAAATCTCATACAACAATTGGATAAAGAAGAAAGCGAAATTAATTGGGATCAGATATTTGACTTTACTAATAGCCAGGAACTTGAAGCTAGATTTCAGCAAGAAGAAGCAGATAAGAGCGATCTAGAATTAATTAACAGCATCATGCAAGATGATTATAAGCCATATCATACTTTACAAGAAATTTTACATAGAGAAGCTGCATGCTCTAAACTTGCTTCACATGATATACTCACCATTGCGAATAGCTATTTAAAAGGTGTAGCTTGTCAATTAGTCGAACAACAAGAAATAATCGTTAATGCTGAAGAACCTCTAATGTTTAGCTTAAATGAGGTGGAAGATAGTGTTAGAGAATTCATAGAATATTACAAACAAAAATTCATTTCCCAAAATCAAAATATTTTAGAAGCTTTTAATGCCGCCTTAGAAGAATGCCTTGATGAAAAAATCACATATAAACATAATGGAGAAATAATCTCTTTTACTGGATATGATGCACTAGACAAACTGCCGCAACTTATGAATAGATTAAAGCGCTTATTTGGTGACAATATTAACTATAGTGTAAATCCAGCAGAGCAAAGCTTTGTTATTAAGTTGCCATATTCTATAAGAAACTTAGCTATAGCAGAAGAATTTTATAACTCAGAAAATCAGAAAGCAGAGATAAATAATCAGAAATTATTATTAGATGGGTGGTTAGCAAGTTCAGATTTCAACCAGGTGGTAACAAATATCAAAAACACTATTCCAGATCATAATAGCGCCCTAAAATTTATTGGTAGGCAATTAGGGGCAAATATTAAAAATCCTGCGCATAAAATTAGCTCAGATAATTTACAACCAGATTATGATTATTTATTTTGTCTTACACAAATTGATAGATTTATTGCTACATATAAGGAAGCTAAACCTCAGCGTGTCGGTTCAAGCGAAGCTATTAGCACGGAAAAAATTGCTAAATTAATAGCAAAATTATCTCTAAAGCAGCTAATGGATTCTGCATATGTGATGGCAAAAAATTCACCTCATAAAAACCCAGTTCAAAAACATGCTTTATTTGCTGATTTTATAAGCACCATTAACCAACAAATTTGCGGTGCTACTATAGTTTGTTCTACGACAATAATGTCTGATGATATTATACGCTTAGACATAATATTAGATCAGCCACAATTTTTTAATGAAACAGCTATAATAGCAAGTTTAAATAATGCCACTCAAACAGCAGAATTATGGTTTGATCTCTATAATAAAAAAGTCATAGAAGCTACAACTGAGATATTGATTGAGTTAGCATCTAAATATGCTGATCCTACCCAGGATAAAAAACAAAAGATCTTATTTTATAATCCACACACAATAAATAAAGAAACAAAGAACAATGCAGCTTTTATAGGCTTTACTACCAAGAAACAAGCACTTTCAGTATTGATCGATATAAAAAAACATATACCAAATTTTACAGCTGAAATTACTGGCCCAAGCAATAGAGGCTTTTTTAGTATCGAATCTTGTGCTAGTCCTACCCACAATATTGTGCAACATTTAGAACAGTTTTTAGGGGATTATAAAGCTCAGCAGTTTCAAAAACAGCAAGAGGAAATTGTAGCAAAATTGACTGAAACAACTAATTCTCATTTAGCAGCAAATGGGCAAAACGATCAAATATCTTTTAAAGTTGAAAATGATGAAATCAAATATGAAGGCTCTCGTAATAAAAATGTACAAAATTTAGTTAATAAGTTTTTAATAGATTATGTTCCTAAAGAGCATCATATCAAAAAGCAGAGAGGTGAGGTAAGAATTAAGCTAAAACTTTCAGAGCAAAGCCTATCTGCCTTAGCAACACTTATTGAAGAATACCCTCTAAAACAGCTACAGAATGATTGTAGTAAGATTGTTGATTCTGCAACTGAACGAGCTAGTGCAACAATAGCTGATATTCTTGCAAAGAAAGCTATCAGAACAGAGCTAACTCCTGAAACAGAACGCAAAAGAATTATTGCAGAACGTGAAACCAAAATTGATGCCGGAACTAACACGCGCTTTTTCTATGATGAAAGCTACGGTATGGCTAGATAAAAAGACCAATGTACTTTTGCATTGCTTCAAATAATAAAGCGTAGTTTATAGTTGAGCATATATTCTGAAAAATTGAATAAAGCTTATTATCTTGAGGTATTTTTATTT
>CAXDRM010000125.1:0-2302 GCA_963991775.1 uncultured Rickettsiales bacterium
ATCTATATATTTTTAGTGAGTCGATTCACCATATCTATATAGATTTAGTAAGTTGCATTGCCATCACTTCTAAAAAATGTTGCCTTGAAATAAGGTGGTTTGCACAAAGAAATAAAGCGAGTGGATTTCCACCAGCAGAGTATCAACAGCAAGTTGAAAGGGCTTTATTTTCTACAAAAAAAACACAAGCTCAGCTTTCTTTATAATTTGATATTTTTGATCAAACTTTTTAGATCTACTTGCAAATATTCAGCTATTTTACATATTGTAAAAAATGATGGATTTCTTTTCCCTGATTCTAAACGGCTAATATGAGCTCTATCAAAGTCTAAAGATTCTGCAAGCTGTTCTTGAGTCTTACTAGCATTTATTCTTGCTGCTTTAAGATTTTTTCCTAGTTCTGCTAAGATTTGTTCCTTATTCATTATTTACCTGACGAAAAATCAAATTAAGCTATTGACTTTAGAGTCACGTGTTAATAATATCTATGACCTGATAGTCACGATGATATTATGAAAGATGGTTTAAAATTAAGAGATGAGATAGAGCATTTTAAAAGTAAAATGAATAGAGTAGAGACATTAATTACTGAGATAAATAAGGAAAATAGAGAATTAAGGGCTTGTTTTAATAATCTCATAAAAATTGTAAATCATGAGTTAGTTGCTTCGTTAGATAGTTCTACGGAAATTTTAAAAACTTTTAAGAGAAGAAATTAGCAATATACAGCACAGTTTTTACTAAAAATACTATGCTTTTTGACTCTTAACAAAACTATAAGTAAAGACTAGATTTGGTATAGGGGTAAAATTGTTGAAGAAGGTACGCATCAAAAATTGCTGCGTAATAAAAAAAGCCTCTATGCCAAATTGTGGAAATTGCAGGAAATTTAATTTATAACTCTTATAAACCATCAAGAGTTACGTTCCATTTGTCACTGAGATAAGTTTCCATTTGGTCGATTTCGCTTGAAGTTAATAATCTGTCATAAATTAATATTTCAGCTGCATAAAATTCCCCTTGCGCTTGGCCATTATGATAACCCATTGCATCTGGTGTAATGTTTCCTGAGTAGGTAACAGCAGAGCTAATGGAACTGCCATCTACAAATAATTCTCGTGTTGAATTAGTAGCATCATTTGCTACTACGACAATTTTTTCATCATATGTGGTTATGTCGTAAGTATAGCCATTAAAGCCATCATCTTGTATTACTACTTTGCTGTTTCTGTAACGCACATAGTGAATATTAGCGGTTGCGGCTGCTAAGACACGTCCATTTGAGCCATTTTGTTCTGCTACAACAAAGACTGTAGAATCGGTGAGGTTAATTGCATTAGTAAGCAGCATATATTCTGTAGATTCAAAATTTACTACATTTAGACCAGGAAAAGTTTCAGCATCTACTGTACCATATGTTGGACGGTTAGAAACACTAGCTGGTGCTAAAGCATCATTACCAGAGCTAGATTTATCTGCCCAGACTGTAACTGTGCTATCTGCTTCGGTGATGGTATCAGCATCTGAGGCATCTAGCCATAATACCAGGCCAGAAGTGTAGGGTAGTCCGCTGCTTTCTTCTTCTCCTCCTTCTTCACTTGATGAAGTATCCCAAGCATTATCTTGTTGATTTAAAGCAACCAGGTTTTCAGTGTTGCTGATTAATTTTTTGCTGATTTGTAAGGCACCTATAATAAGTGCTATAGCAATGATACCGATTGCCACTTCAAGTAAAGTAAAAGCTTTATTTGTATTTATTGATTTCATACTACCCATAAATAATTTGTTACTATCATCTTATAGAGTAGGGTTTTATAAGTAAAAGTATAATTTTAAGAAAGATGTAATTGATTTACGTATGCAAACTACAAGATTAAAAATTTTGCCACCAACTCTCGAAAATTTTGCTAAGAAATATGCATTATACCAAACCCCATCTTTATTTGTTGCTTTGCAGCTTGAATAAATTAAAAAAAGGACGAGTAAAATTATGAGAGCATAGCCAAAGCTATGGTCGAGAAATTTTGTAAAGTAAATTTTTTAATTTATAAGCTGCCCCTTGGGTTAAGGCAAAAAGCTAGTCTTTATTATCAAAAAACACTTACCAATAACTATGGTTATTAGTTACGTATTTTTTAACAAAACAACAAATAAAGATGGGGTTTGGTATTACTTAGTGATAAGGAAGTAGTTAAATTTCTGGGTAATGGTCAGGTTAAAACAGAGCAAGAGGTGCATGAATTTTTAACCAAAAATATTGCGCATTATCAGCAGCATGGTTTTTGTTTATTCGATATTTTTG
>CAXDRM010000126.1:0-2271 GCA_963991775.1 uncultured Rickettsiales bacterium
TGTACCGAAGGGCCGAAGGGCCACTTGAGTCTGAGTAGTTATTTATTAAACCAACCTTGCACTTCGGCACGCTCAGTGGCCGGTTGGTGCTAAATCTATAGGACACTATAGTTCGGTCCGTTCGACAGACTCAAAGGAACCAGTCTCAGGCACCGACTGGCCGAATGGGCCGCTTGAGTCTGAAGATATAATTAGCTAACCACAATAATCAAACAAATAGCTAGCCCATAATAATTATTACGCAAGAAAAAGGCCTGACAATGTATTGGATCGGCTAAATCAATATATTTAATATCACGAAAAATAATAATACCTAAAAGCTGCAATAAGATCATATAAAGTAAACCCAAACCTTGCTGAACTCCTACAATGAGCAATAAAGATAAAAATAATAAATAACAAAGATAGATAATTTGCTTATTATATTTGCCGAAATTAAGCGCCGTTGAATTAAGACCTAATTTTAAATCATCCTGCTTATCTTGATGTGCATAAACCGTATCATAGCCAATCGTCCAAAAAATACTGGCTGCATAAATTAACCAAATAAAATCTACAAGCTCACCAAATAAAGCATAGCTGGCAATAAATACCCCAGCATTAAAAGTGAGGCCCAAAATTAATTGCGGATAAGGAAAAAATCTTTTACTCAACGGATAAAAGATAATGGGTATAATCAGCAACAAACCTAAATTAAGCGCCTTGCTACCTAAAGTGATCAAAATTGCTAGCGCTACTAACAATAAAAAACTCAAAATAAATATAGCTTCTAAAATAGTTACAGCTCCGCTGGCTAAAGGACGCTCACTAGTTCTGGATACTTGTCGATCAAATTTACGATCACATAAATCATTAATGATACAACCAGCAGAACGCATTAAAAAAGCACCACAAAATAATTTTAATAAAATATCTAGCTGCGCAAAATATGGTTCTAAAAATAAATAGCTAAGAGCTAGAGGATAAAATAATAAAAATGTGCCTATTGGCTTATCAAATCTAATCAATTCAGCATAGGCAGAAATTTTTTGCTTCATAGAGATCATCGGCAATATTAACGCACTAACTCATCATTTGGAATCAAACCACCTAATTGCTTACCGGCTAAAATATGCAAATGGAAATGTGCTACAGTTTGCGAAGCATCACTACCATGATTACTAATGATACGATAACCATTGCTGGTATCTAAGCTTTTAGCAATCTCAGCAGCTTTAGCAAAAAAATTTGCTACTTCTTCAGCCGGAGCCTGAGCAGCAAAATCTGCAAAAGAAACATATTTTCCTTTAGGAATTACTAAAACATGAATTGGGGCTGCTGGGTTAATATCATTAAAAGCTAAGATTTTATCATCCTCATAAATTTTATTACAGGGAATCTCACCATGAATTATTTTAGCAAAAATATTATTATCATCATACATTAGCTACCTCTTGGTTAAATTGCTGAATTTTTGTGGCAATGTCACCACTCGTTATTGAACGACCCATTACTAGATAATCTGAACCATTTTGTAAGGCTGTTAAAGGTGTAACTACTCTTTTTTGATCACCAGCCGCATCTCCTGCAAATCTAATACCGGGTGTAATTACTTGCAAATCAGGGTGTAAAGCTTTGATTTCTTTTACTTCTTGCGCTGAACATACCAAAGCTGGAATATTATTTTTAACTGTCAAAGCTGCTAAATCTTTTACGGTGGCTGCAACTGAATCTTTAAAACCAACTTCTGCAATATCTGCATCACTATGTGAAGTTAAAATAGTTACAGCTACCAGATCTACCTGCCCTGCTTCACTAGCTGCAGCTTTTAACATATTGCTACCGCCGCTTGCATGAATAGTTAAAAATTTCACCTCTAATTTTACGGCTTCTCTTACTGCCGCTGCTACAGTATTAGGAATATCAAAAAATTTAAGATCTAAAAAAATCTCAATACCTATTGCTCTTACCTGTTTAACTCCAGCTGCACCATTAGCAGTAAAAAACTCTAAGCCTAATTTTAATGCCGCTATTTTGCCTTTAAGCTGTTTAGCTAAAGATAATACTTGTTCAAGATCAGGATTATCACATGCTACTATAAGATTTTTTACTGCTGAAAACATAATTAAAAATAAAAAAGTCTTAATACAATATTACAAGCTGGTTCAGAGGCACTTGCTAAATATTCTGTACTCTCTCCTGTACAATCAGCATCAGTTGAATCATCAATATTTCTGAAAGTCATATAGCCTGATTTAGGTAGGCCATCATCAATTTTTAAATCAACCTTTT
>CAXDRM010000127.1:0-2256 GCA_963991775.1 uncultured Rickettsiales bacterium
TGAAGCTCTAAAATTAAAATGTACAAATAATAGTACCAGCTTAGGTTTTCCTATTAAAGTTTTAATAAGGAGAGGTGCTCATCTTTCTGATCCACATAATCTTTCGGCAGATGAGCAACATCAGCTAGATACACTAATAGCAGAAATCCAGCGTGAAAATAGTTCGTTAACTAATGGGTTAGCAAATCAATCTGACCCTTTTCTTTATACAGCTGATTTAAGCAAAGTTGCCTTTTCAGTAGAAACTACCAAAGATTGGTTTGTAAGATTGGATACAAAAGCTTGTGATAACATATCAAGATTTTTTGCACAACCAGGTAATTATATCCCGCTAAAAACCAAAGAGCAATTTAATAACTTAAGTAGTGATCAGCAATCTTTTTATAAAGGTATAACAAAATTGCTACATAATATCGAAAACATTTCTAGTCAAGATTTGCAAGATCATCCTAAACATAAAGAGTTGCAGGATAATCTTGCAAAATATAGAAGGCCTATTGAAGAAAGAACATTGTTTTACAAGAAAGAAGATGCATTGCTAGCAGATGGCGCAAGCACAGTGTTTAAAGCATTTCTAAATAACCGGCCGTTAGGCGCAGTAATGTCAATAGATGGTTTGAGAGAACAAATTTTAGAAGATGTGGAAAAAGGTCGTAGCAGAGAGGTAAACACTACTCAAACACCAACTAATCCACTACATAATGCACAACAAGTTGGCTTTGCTGATCAGGTTATAGAGCATAGGGGGCAGGCAGTAAGTAGAAGAGGTAGCTGGTGTTCGATAAGCTAGTTTTATGTAAATAAGCTATAACTATTCAAAGAATGGCAGCCTGTAGATTTATGGGCTGCTATTTATTTATTCACTAATATGGCTAATGTCAACGCTAAGTTAAAATGTCGTACTTTGCACAAAGGCGACATTACTACTTAATTGTAACAACTGTGAGGCGCATAATATATATTATGGAAAGTAGGTACTTGCAAAGATAGGGTATGATTATCAAAAAATTATTTTCTTAAGGAATTAAGTTATAGCCTTCATCTCTTGAAAAGCATGATAACACATATTTGTTTACCCAGCTATTAAGCATGCTACAACAATTATTATCATTTAGCTCAAGACCAAGATCTTTTTTTATATTCTCTTTAAATTTTGTGCTAACTAACTCACCAAGTAACAATAAATTATTTAATTGTTTTTCTATAGATAAAGAAGCTGTGCTATTACTAAGATCTACTTCAGCTGATGAAGCACCTCTATTCTTTAAGGTAAATAATTTTTGTGCTTGTAATTCTATTGATAAAATTAGATCAGCCATATTCTGACCAGTAACAAGATCATTTCTATAAAGTAATATTATTTTTTGAGGAATTTTTTCATCTCTTTCTGAATTAACAGTTGAAGTTAAGTCTATAGGCTCATGTGCCCTAATTATATTTGCATTATCATCAAAAAAATATGCTTTAGGATCTGCTCCTGCACAAATTAATTTAAAACATGACTCAATATCATCTTCTACTATAGAATCGTATAATTTAATTTCTTTTTGATAATTGTTATTATGTAGTTTTTGTTGCTTAGCAGTATAAGACTTCATTTCAAGATCTACAAAAGAAGAGCTTTTTCTAGGCAATGGCGTGGGAGAATGAGCAATAGTTTGTAGACTTGAAGATCTACTTGCATTATCACTAGCTATACTACGCCAATATTTGCATGCTTTAAGCATTTCAAAAAAATTACTATATTTTTGTTGATAAGCTAATATCTCATGAAGTTTAATAGAATTGCTTTGAGAATTTAGTAACTCTAAAAGTGCTGTAGAATTAATGCGATTAATATTTTGGTATCCTGCTTCAGATTCAAGGCTGCTGTCACTACTACTGTCAATCATGTTTATCTTATATTATTTGTTAGTAGTATACTATAACAGAAATTGCAAGTTGCGTCAATTATGATTAGCTATCTAACTGCTGTGTAGCCACCGCTTCGACTATTAGTTCCAAATAAAATATTGTAGGTAGCTGATAGACAGCCAGTCACCCTATCGCACCAGGAAGTTTCTGGATTATGATTTTGAGTTTTTTGGTCAAATAGTTGTTTTACTTCATTCTTGTTAGCACCTTTGGCAGATTTTTCTAGCTCGCCTTTTACATATAAAATTTCTTCTGCTTCACCATTGAAAATTAGCTGAGCATTCTCTAAAAAAATAGCTGCTGTTAGCTTATCACGCTGAAAGCACTCAATATCATCATTTA
>CAXDRM010000128.1:0-2249 GCA_963991775.1 uncultured Rickettsiales bacterium
GGCTCAAAAACTTCAGTATCGCCACAATTACGAAGCATTTTATCAACTTCACCAATATGAAGGGTTTCTTCAGAAATCATTTTTCTAGCAAATTCTTCAACTAGTACAGATTTACCCTCTACAACATTAAGCAATTTTTCATAAAGAGAAAGTCCGTGATTCTCATGCTCTAGAGATTCACGCAAAATATTGCCGATATCATGTTTTTCAGTTTCAAGCAGACTACCAATTCCTAGAGAAGGATGTCCACCAAAATGGGTGATTAATTCTCCAGCTTGCTCGGCATGCATTAGTGATTCTTGTGATTGGCTGCGTAACCATTTAACGATTGGAATACGGTTATAACCATAAACCATAAATGAATAATGAGTATATCTTACTACTCCTGCTAATTCTGCTTCAAGAATTTCATTAAGAATTTCGAGTGCTTCAGTAATGTATTTTTGTTCAGTCATTTTACCTCATTTTATAGTTAATTAATTATCCTTTATAAATTACAGTGTTATTTTCAGTTTCTTCAATTTTGACTTCAACCAAATCAGGGATATCTGGTTTGAGCCATTCCCAAATAACATAGGCGACATTTTCGGTAGTAGGGCACATATTTTTGAATTCTTCTACATCATCATTCATTAATTTATGGTCTAATTTATTAACCACATTTTCACGAATGATTCTTTTTACTTCAGAAAAATTCATAACCATACCGCTTACCGGATCTACCTCAGATTTGATAGTTACATATAATTTGTAATTATGACCATGATTATTGGTGCATTTACTATAAACTTCTAAGTTTTTTTCATCTGACCACTCATTAACACAGAGACGATGGGCAGTTGCAAAAGTTTCTTTGCGGACGATATAAGCGTATCTTTTTTTACTCATTGGAATTTATCACCATTATTGAACCGTTAATATGTCCTGATTTTTCGTAGTCACAAAGATAACATATGGTTTTGGCGATGTCATCTGGTTTTACAGAGGTTTTTAAACCAGGTGCAGCTTTTTTAAGCATATCAGTTGCAACTGCACCAGGTGCCACTGCATTAACTCTGATATTATGTTTTTTGCTTTCTGCTGCGAGGCTTTCTGTAAAGCCAGTAATAGCAAATTTACTGGTAACATAGCTACTAAAACCAGGAAATTTTTCAGTATGAGCTATACCTCCAAGTGAGCTAATATTAATAATTGCTCCAGCAGATTTTTGCTTTAGCATTTCTTGATAAGCAAAATGACTAGCTAGCACTGTACCGCGTACATTAATTGCCATTAATTGATCAAATTCAGCACTGTTAAATTTATCAAATTCTTTGGTTTGAATAATAGCAGCAGCATTAATTAACACATCAATTCGGCCATAAATTTCTATGCAAGCTTGAAAGGCTTTGCGTAATTCAGTCTCACGCGAAACATCACAGTTTTTATAGGCGATAAAACCTTCGGGCACGGCTTTATCAAATTTTTTACTAGCTTTTTTAAGCTTATCTTCGCTACGTGAAATGATAAAAATTTTATAACCTTCTTGCCCGAGCTGTACCGCACAAGCAAAACCAATACCGGTAGCTCCACCAGTAATAAATGCAACCTTACTCATAAACTTCTAATAGATTAATATAATTAATATCTGTAGTTAATCCTTGTAGCTGAACCGCTAAAGAGCAGTTAAAAAATATAGCATGCTCATCAGCAATATCATCAGATGCTAGATTTAGATCTGCCAATTTATTTTGAAATTTAGCCAGATCAGCTGCCTCAGCAAAATTAATAAAGAAGCGCCGTGCTAGATTATTAGTAGCAGCATAATTAACCTGCTTATTAGGTATAAAATTAGTAGCATTACCTGCTAGCACAGTTTCTAGATCACTTAATACCGCGCTATTAGTTGGTTTAGCGCCAGCACCTAAGCCATTAATACGCAAAGTATCAGCATGAGAAGTTTTAAGTAATATTGAATTTGCTGAATTATTAATCTGGGCAAATTCATCGCTAGCTTTAACTAAAAATGGTGCCACATATTGTGTGATTTCTTGACCCAAATTACTACGTGCTAATAATTTAATTTCATAACCTAATTTTGCTGCCTGACTAAAAGAAATAGCTGCTAAATCTGTAATGCCAGTGATGCTAATATTTTTAAAATCAACTTGTGCATTGCTAGCCAGGGCTGAGATTAAAGCAATTTTATGAGCTGCATCAGTACCATCAATATCAAGAGTTGGATCACTTTCAGCAAAGCCTTCATCTTG
>CAXDRM010000129.1:0-2243 GCA_963991775.1 uncultured Rickettsiales bacterium
TGCCCTTCTATTAGCTTTATGATTTCATCATTACCATTGATAACAGCTAATTTTAAAGCAGATTCACCATTATCAGCTAGAATACTACAGCAGCTATTATCTAGCTCTATGAGTTTTTGTATGATTTCTATAGCAGAATTATTACTTATGGCAATTTGTAGTAAAGTTTGCCCCTTATATTTGTTTTGCAGAAGATTTGCATCATGCTCATGGAGTTTTTCTATGGTCAGGAGATCACCCTGCTCTATAGCACCAGTAACAGTAACACTTAAATCATTACATTTAGCTAATGCTTTTTGTAAAAACTCTGCATTAGCATCATGGATTATGTGCTGTATTAGTGTTTTACCTTCAAACTGGTAAGATGCTAATTCTGCTCCTTCCTCAAGACTTAAAGCAAATAATGCATCACAATTATTTTGAATCGATAAATAGGCAAGATAATTAACATCAAACCCTTTAGCCTTAATTTGACTGATAATAAAGTCACTATCAGCCTGGTCAAAAAACTTGATTAAAAGCTCACTACGCCCCTTATCGTCTTTTGAGGAAACCATATCAATGATTTGCTGTTTTTTCTCTTCTTCTTTTCTTAACAACTCAGCTTCTGCTTTTTGCTTAGCAAGCAAAGCCTCTTGCTGTTGTTTTCTAACTGCCTCTAGCCGCGCTGCTTCAGCTGCTGCAGCTTTGCGTGCCTCCTCTTGTTGGAATCTAGAAATGGCAGCTCGGGCGCTATTGATATTGCTTTGACAAGAATTAAGTGCTGCATTATATTTTGCTTGATCAAAATATGTCTCAACCCTGGTTTCTAGCTGCCTATATTGATAGCCTATATTGTAAGAGCTAAACATTATTGCATCACCACAACCAGTATGCCAAGTGGGGTCATTACCACGAGGATTTATATGCGGATCTAGCATAATACATTCAGGGCTACAGCCCAATTTAGCAGCTAGTGTCTGCCTAATATCCTCTCTTGTTGCCGTATCATTTTTCATATGCTGACCACAGCGGCCCCTTTTCCAATGTACACCATACCACCAGCCTAACGATTTAGTGGCAAATATTTCCGCACCGCTAACTTGCCATGTGTTAGGCTGCCAGGGTCCATATTCCTGGTGAGTTCTTGTTGAGGTGTAACTATTCCTATTATTAACGATAGATTGATAGTGTCTATTATAATAATTCAAATTATCTTGTAATCTTTGCATCTGGCTAATTGTAATTTTACATTTAAATTAAAGCGTTTAATAATAGTGACATCTTTTTTAACTAATTACCAAAATTTTCTTATATATGTTCATTATGCTTTATGTCTTTATTTTCTTTTTGTGGTTCTTTGACTTTGTACATTCATCTGCAATTTTAGAAGCTGCTGAATCCATATGAGATTCTACATCCTGTGATCCTGCAGCTATTCCACCAAGAAGCCAGCTCATCTTACTTACATCAATTCGACCCAATGAATTTTTTGTTTGATTATCCTTTATGTTCACTATGGCATTGAATTTAGAACTGCCTGCGCCAAAGCCAATTAATGTTCGCATAGCGGCATTGCCTTTTTCATACTTATTGATTTTTCCATCTATCAATAAGGCCGTTTCTTCAGATGCAATGTTTCTATCTACTTTCTTAAAAGAGTTTTTAGATCTGATCGATGCAGCAATAATGTCTGCAAACTTTTTACCCTCTTTTAGAATTAAGTCATCATTGCCAGACTTGCTAACATTATCCTCAAAATCATTAACTATTACTTGTTCATAATGACTAAGATCAGGGATATTAGCTGAGGAATCTAGTGACTTCATATTAGAAGTAGTTCCACAAGAGCATAAAAGTGTAGTTAAAATAACCAGCCAAAAAGTTTTTATAAGTTTCATAATTAATAATCCTTTAATAATATTTTATATGCTTTTACTCTATTTAAACAGTAAGTTAGCTATTTTCAGCTTTACAGTAAATATTCTCTTGTCTTTGGGAAAATACTCTGTAAGTTGTATTCAAAGCACATGCGCATCAGGTATTTAGTCAAATTTTGATAATTGCAGTTTCTCTAAGATGCAACTGTTATGTTCTTGCTTATCATCCTATTTAAGGAACCTTATAAAAAACATGCAAATTATTACTTAATCTCAGTATTAAGTAATAATTACTGAAAATATCTTTTCGATTAATTGATAATCAGATTATAGTAACCCCAACTATGTATAAGAAAAGTACTGCATAGCTGGTGGTATTGGGGT
>CAXDRM010000130.1:0-2167 GCA_963991775.1 uncultured Rickettsiales bacterium
GCCTATGCTGGCAAAATTAACGAAACACATTCGTCAGATTCTGCTTTCGAAACTTTAAATGATGACGTTAGAGGGTTGTCAGGAACTCTTAGTAAAGTAGCTGCTTATGCTGGCTTTGCAGTTGCAGTACTTAATTCAGCTATTAAGTTCAGCCCAACAGTATTCATACCATCACTTACTGTAGGCTTAGCAGGTGCTTATGGTCCATCAATTATTGAAGCATCATATTCAGCTGAGATCTAATGTTTGATTACGAACGTTATTATATTCCCAGACATCTAGATACTAACAAGATTGTGATCTTCGATGTTGATGAATTCATGTTGATAGTAGGTAGCTTAGTTATTGGGCTTACCACTAATAATTTGGCACCTGCTGCATTGGTGGCGTTAGTTCTTTTTCGCATTTGGAAACGCATCAAACTGAAAGAATATAATTTGGTCAAAAATCTCAAATATAAATATCTCTATTTCATGTTAGGACTCAAACATTCTCCAGAACCTTATAAAAAGGATTTTTATGGTTAAAAATTTTTCCAATAAACAATATGCGCTATTAGTAGCTCTGTTTTTAGGCAGCATTCTAATTATTTGGTATTTTGTACAACCTAAACAGAAAGAAATAGTAGTAATTAATCTCGAAGAAATCAGGCAAGAATTTTATTATAAAATTGCTCAAGACCCAACCTTGCAACAAGCAGAGTTTCAAAAGCAGGTCGATAAAATGGCGCGTGACTTTGAAAAATTCACCAAGCTTATTGATCAAATTGCCGAGCAAAAGGGCTATATAGTTTTAGATGGGGCAGTAGTGCTAGGTGGTGCTACTGATATTACAGAACAAGGTAAGCAATTATTTGCAGATGTGAGGAGGGGAGATGTTGAGTAAATTAAGGCTTTTTATATTATTAGTTTTTATTTGTAACTCTGCTTACGCTTTGCAGCTTAAAGAGGCTATGGATGGTTCCGAAATTCATGCAAATATTTCTGCGGCAGATCTTAACCGTATTCGCCTTAAAAATGACCGGATCATTTCTGCTAAGGTTAATCTTGGTGATGTAAATATCGATTATGAAAAAACCACGGGTGATATTTATGTTCGTCTAGCTAAACCACGCTATAAAACTACGGTAAATTTATTTCTAATTAGCGAGCGTGGCTTTACCTATAAGCTGTTACTTACTTCTAAATTTATTCCTTCTGCACAAATTATTTTGCATAACACAGAAATTGTCGCACCAATTACTAGGGCTAAAAAATCGGATAGTTTTAAGCAGCAAATAATCAAACTCTATAAAGCTATGTCTCTAGATCAAAATCTAGATGGCTATAAGATTGAGTATCAAAATAAGAAAAAATTTTTACATAAATCATTAAAGGCTAAACTTGTTACGACCTATAGTTCAGCTGAATTTACTGGCTATGTTTATGAGGTTAGAAATCGTAAAAAAGCAGAGCTCTTTTTAAAAGAACAGCAATTTTTTACTCCAGGAGTTTTAGCTATAAAGCTAGATAGCTTTTTGCTTGAGAAAGGCGAGGGCACTAAAATATTTATCATTAAGGGTTAGTTATGGAAAATAGCAACGCACTGGCCCAATTAGTTAATGTCAAAAAACAACGCAATATCATCACGCTAGTTTGCTTGGCTTTGATAGCAACTAATCTACTAGCTGTGCTGGTGATCTTCTCACGCGGTTCTAAAACCATTATTTTACCTTCTTTAGTTAATCGAGAATATAGCCTGACTAAATCTTCAGTGAGTAAAGCTTATATGGAAGATATTTCTCTAGATGTGGTGCATTTGCTGCTCAATGTGACCCCGCAAACTGCTATGGGCAGTTTTACTATCTTTTTACAAAATGTAGTGCCTGAAAATTACGGCAAAATCAAAAATGATTTAGCTAAAATTTACAATGAGGTGAAAAGAAAAAACATCAGCACAGCTTTTTTTACTGAAAAAGTAGCAGCCACTGAAGGCGATAGGGTAGTCGTTGAAGGTAATCTGAAAAAAATTGTCAGTGGCACAGTAGTTTCAGAAGAGCGCAAACGCTATTTAATCAGCCTAGCCTATCAGGCGGGTAGATTATGGGTGAGATCATTTGAAGAGATTGAAAGCGAAGAACAAAAGAAAGGTTAATAATGTTTAGATTATTTTTATTATTGCTCTTGGT
>CAXDRM010000131.1:0-2165 GCA_963991775.1 uncultured Rickettsiales bacterium
AATAATAGTGGAAAGAATGGCGGTTACGGAGGTGGCGGAGGAGGAGGTGGTGGTGATTCTGCTACGAATGGTGCTGGCGGTAGTGGCACTATAAATCAAGGGAATGAAGGTGGTCAAGGCTATAGATCAAGTAAAAGTTTTACAGTAGCAAGCGGAGGTGGTGGTGCCGGTGAAGCTGGAGATGGAACATATAATGGTGGAGATTGTAATGGTTGTGGCGGTGATGGTTTAGACTATAGTGAGGTTTTTGGAACTAATTATGGGGAAAATGGTTGGTTTGCCGGTGGTGGTGCAGGTAGAGGAACAGGCGGCCTAGGAGGTGGTGCAGACAAAAATGGTGGAATAACTCAAGGATTTTCAAAAGGTGACTCAGGTACTCCAAACACAGGCGGTGGTGGATCTGGTGCTAACTCAGTTGATGGAGGTGATGGAGGATCAGGAATTGTAATTGTTAGATACGCTACAGAGTAATAGCTAAGAGTAAAGTTTATTGCTTATCTAATTAATTCGCTGATAAATTCCAAAAAATTATCTTTGTTAATAAGTTCAAAGCTAGCTTGCTCAGCTTGATAAGTTTTTAGCCAAGCTGCTGGTGCTTTTTTAGTTTTTTGCCATTTAAATTCGTAACCATGCAAAGCTCCTCCATATTCTTCTATGTAATCTAGTTCAGCACCAGTATAGGTGCGCCAAAAATATTTATTACAATAATGTTTAAGATATGCATTTCTTTTGAAACGCTCAATAAGTAGGAAGTTCTCCCATAGAGCACCACGGTCGTTTCTAGCATTTAAATAGTTAAAATTACCTATTAAGGCATTTCTAATACCCAAATCGTAAAAATATATTTTAGGTTTTTTATTAACTTCCTTACGCAAATTTCGACTAAAACCATAAAGCTTTTTAATAACAAAAGCTTTTTCAAGTAGACCTAAATAATATTCTACAGTTTTGCGATCCATATCTAAATTGCTACCCAACTCTTGATAGGAAACTTCTGAACCTAACTGCAAAGCTAGCAAACGCAATAAATCTCTAATTTTATTACTATATTTTATATTCACTAAATTAAGCACATCCTTATATAGGTAATCTGCAGCTAGATTATTTAAATAAGAGATTTTATCTTGATGGTTTGCTATTTGGAGAGTTTCAGGATAGCTACCAAAAATTAATCTTTCTTCTAATTGATTATTTAATTCAAAATTTGTGTAGTGCTTTTTAAGCTCTAAAAATGATAAAGGATAAAGTTGGTAAGTATAGGTTCTACCAGTTAATGGCTCTTTTATTTTTCCGGCTAAATCTAAAGAAGAAGAGCCTGTGACAATAATTTTTAAATCTTGTTGGAAATTGTCATAAAGAATTTTGAGATTGATACCAATATTATCAATTTTTTGAGCTTCATCAATAAATAAAATATCGTAACCTTTAACTAAACTAGATAATCTATCAAGCCTCTGCGAAGAAAATATTTCATGAAATTGTACATCATCACCGTTAATGGCTAGGATTTTCTGTGCTTTATTACATTGCTTTAAAAATGAGGTAACCAATGTAGTTTTACCTACCTGCCTTGGACCGTAAATTACAATGATTTTACTCTTCTTTTCTGTAAAAATATCTTGTAATTCCTTGCTTAGAATACGAGTATATTCCATATTATTCCCTAAATTAATGCTAATAATAGGAATTATATCCTAGAATTAACGCCAATTCAAGGAATAATAGCCATTAATCACATATATGCTATGTGAGATAGTGTGAGATCATGTGAGCTTTTTAATGTACGCTTTTTTTTTGACAAAAATATCTTTCGCCCTATTCTGAGATTTTACTATTTTGGCTAGAATTTACATGAAACAATCCCCTGCTTTTACTATTATTGAAGTTGCTATTGTACTTGTGGTAGTTTTTGTAGTAGGTGCCGCAATTCAGTTAGGCAAAGAATTTATAGATAGTGCAGAAAATCTATCTAATCTTAATCAAACTGATAATGATTGGGATGGTAGCATAGCAAGCAATAGTGAAAATGGTAGTAATGCCAATGAAGCTACACCTGTCTGTTCAAGTGATACAGATACTGTTGATACAAGCTCTGTCATAGGAGAAGTAATTCATATTTTTGATACATCAGGTAGTCACCACCTTGCTTGCTGCCACGCAGTTGG
>CAXDRM010000132.1:0-2111 GCA_963991775.1 uncultured Rickettsiales bacterium
AGCTAATTAAGGCAATATTAGACTTTTATAAAAGTTATATATAGAGGTTTGCTTTTCATATAATGTTGCTACTATTATCAATAACTAAATTATTTCATAGGTAGGCAATGGGTATATTTTCTAAAATAAAAAAAATCGTCGATTTCTTGGTACCAGAATGGTTGTTTAACCTACTCAAAAAATATCCTTGGTTTCCACTGATAGGCGTAATAATAGCTTTTATTTTGAGTATTACTATCGATTGGGGCAAGGTCGCATGCTTCTTTAATAAGAATGCTTGCGTCCCTCACATACAATATATCAATTCACCTACCCCACCAACACCATATTATAGATAATAAAATATAAGATAATTAATAGCTGGTGATCAAATCAAAAACCGATTCAGGAAGCAAATCAAGCAAATAGCCCTCAATTACAATATCAGTAGCAGTAAGTACTGCTAAACTATAAAGCAAGATTATTAAACCTAGAGCAAGTTTTACATATTTATAAAGACTGCGAATTTTTTGATTATATTTCTTAACAAAATTACCAGAAATGTAAGCTATAATTAGTAAAGGTAAAGAAGCAAAAATCGAGAAAGTTAACATAATCATTACTCCTTTTAAGATTTCTTGTTCTTTAGCAATTAAAGTAAGAGCTAAACCTAAAGTTGGACCAATACAAGGACTCCAAATCGCACCTAAGAAAAATCCTACTAGGAACTGTCCAAGCAACCCTCTACTTTTTAGTTTGGTTAAAATATTATGACCTCCAGCTGACACAAAAGATAATTTACCACCTAACCAATCGCTTAATTTGGGAAAAATAAAAAACAAACTAACCACTAGCAAAATAAAAGCAGCACCATGCTTAATACCATGTTGGCTTACAAAACCTAATTTAGTAGTAGCAGCAAATAGCACGCCTAATAAAGTAAAAGAACTAATTAAACCAAATACCAGAAATAATGGTCCTTTTTTATTCTCACTAAGAGAGCTATTTATTACAAAAGGTAATGCTGTAATCACGCAAGGTGATAAAGAGGTAAGCAAACCAGCTAATGCTGCAAAAAACAATTGAGTTAGCATCTCTGCAAAATTTATATTTGTTAATTATTGGCTAGATTTTTATCTAGGAATGCTTTGATTCTTACTTTAGAAGTTGCCCCTAAAAGCTCGTCAACTACTACACCGTCAACAATGTAAAATATAGTAGTTCTTCTTATTGGAAAAGGCAGGTCATATTCTTTCTTTCTATCAATATCAACTGTGTAAATAGCTGCTTTTGCTTCATAATCAGGTCTTAATGCCGCCAAATTTTTATTTTGTTTTCTGCATGAAGGACACCAGGTTGCATTATATGCTAAAAAAGTTGGGGTAGAATCTTTTTGGAATTGATCATATTGCGCTTGTGTAATTTCAGGAACATGATATTCATAGCTTACTGCAGTTTTTGCAAATACTGTAATACCAGAAACTATCAATAAGGTGTAAACGATTAGATGAGCGGGTCTCAATTGTGTGATCATAATTAAAAATTACCAAAAAGTTTAAAAGTTAAACTGCAATATGCAGCATAGCTTCTCTGATGTAAAATTAAGGTTTTTTAATTCAAAATCCATATATCGATTTAATAGAGATAATAAGAATTTACTTGATAAGTTATGACAAATAATTTACAAGGTATCTTCTTAAATTCAAAACTACTAAGGCCCCTTCGTCTAGTGGTTAGGACACAAGCCTTTCACGCTTGCAACACGGGTTCGAGTCCCGTAGGGGTCACCATTCTTTTTTAATATTAGCATCCAGATTTTTTCAAATTTAGCTATTCATTTAGCAACGTCTAAACTTCATAGCTAAATTTAAAAAAATCTGAACACTAATATTAAAAAATACCTACCTAAGCGTAAACTTTATATTTGATCCACAAAAATCCGCCATATTTCTGAAAAAAACATTCGCACTATACAATTAAAAGGTTCCAGAGCGCCGTGCTGTGTAGGAAAGTACTTTGCTTTATATTTTTTGATATAAGCATTTAGATTTTTTGAAACAAAATGCGAAGTTTGCATAAAGGCAAATCAGCATAAGATTCAGAAAAAGATAAGTGCTTTGCTTTATATTTTT
>CAXDRM010000133.1:0-2059 GCA_963991775.1 uncultured Rickettsiales bacterium
GCCTGTCACGCAGGAGGTCGCGGGTTCGAGTCCGGTCACTCCCGCCACCACATCCTTCCTCCCTCAACCAAACTAAACTCTTATATTAAATCAATGACCTAAGTTCTTATTATTAAATTAATAAGTATCGTTCACAAAACTGAAGAATTATAAATCCTAACTATTTAGATCTCTTAGGATTAATTTCGATCATATCATCATCATTTTTAGAGCTTTTATTATTTGAGCTGTAAAAGCGGTATGAGACGTTTTTACCTGTTTTATTTCCTAGAAAATGATTAATGATGCCAAGAGTGACGCTAAATAAGAAGGCTATCACAAAAATAGCTAAAATTAAGCTGATGAAGATACTTGCTAAATATATAGTTAAAATTAGGCTGAGTATTAGAAATATTTTGCGCTTTAAAGGTAGGCGCTTAAAAATCTCGAAAAATAATCTAAACATTTATGCTTCTTTATATTTTGCTGCTTTAGAAAATAATTTAAAAAAATTATCACTAGTTATTTTAGCAAATTCTGTGAAAGATACATCATAAAATTCAGCTAAAAATTCTGCAGTATGTTTGACAAAAGCAGGTTCATTCACTTTACCACGATGAGGCACTGGTGCTAAATATGGTGCATCAGTTTCAATTAATAAGCGTTCTAAAGGAATAATTTTTGCTGCCTCTCTTAAATCAGCGGCATTTTTAAAAGTAATAATACCTGAAAGTGAGATATATAGGCCTAAATCTAATACTTGCTCTGCAAAGCTCTTACTTGCAGTAAAACAATGAATTAAAGCTGGAAATTTTTGTTTGGCCATTTCTTGTGCTAAAATTAAGGCAGTATCATCATCTGCATCTCTACTATGAATAATAACCGGCAATTGGATTTCTTGAGCAGCTTTAATATGTTCTCTAAAATTTTGCTGCTGTTCAGCTTTTCTAGAGATATCCCGGTAATAATCTAGACCAGTTTCACCAATACCAATGACTTTTTTACCTGTAGCTAATTTAAGTAAATCCTCAGCTTTGCATGATTCACCTGCTGTTACATTATCTGGATGAATACCAACTGAGCAAAAAATATTTGGATTATCTAAAGCAATTTGCTGAATATTTGCAAAATTTTTGAGGCTTGTGCAAATAGTTTGCAAATATTCAACACCAGCATTATGAGCAGCTTTAATTTTATCTGCTTGGTATTCAGATAATCCTTGAATATCTAAGTGACAATGACTATCAACTAACATGTTTTTAAGAATACTTTAAAATTATAAAAAATGTCCATGGCTTTAACTCTCAGCCTAATTTTCTTTATAGCATTTACTATAGAAAGTGCCATAGGTTTTGGTGGTTTATTGGTGAGTTTTGCTGTTTTGGCATTTTTTATGGACATCAAAACTTTGGTTCCTGTCGCAATTTATGTAGGGATTGTAGCAAGTTTAATGATCTTGGCGACTAATCGGAGCAATATTGATTTTAAATTATTTTTACGAGTTTTTCCTGTAGCTCTTATTGGAGTAGCAAGTGGTAGCTTTTTATTTGAGTATTTTGATAGTGAATTTTTACTACAGATCTTCTCAATTTTTTTGGTGATAACTGCTTTAAAGTCACTAATTTTTACTAAATTTACTTTACCAAAGCTTTTACAGGCTCCTTTAGTATTTTGTGGTGGGCTGATGCAAGGGATATACGGTATTGGTGGACCTTTTACTATTTTGGCATTAAAAGATAGCTTCGCGAGTAAAACAGCTTTGCGTTCTACCATGGCGATTTATTTTGTGGTTTTTAATATTTTGCGTATGTTGCAATTGCAACTTATGGGCAGCATAGGTTTTAAAGAAGTATTTATAAATTGGTGGTTGATATTTCCGCTTTTCTTAGCGGCAAAACTAGGTTATAAGTTACATTTATATGTTCCGGAGGAGCAGTTTAAAAAATTGGTGAATATTTTGCTATTATTTGCCGGAATCATTTATATTTTGAGGTAAAAATGTCTGATGCTGGAAAGCAGCATATTAATATTACATTTCCTGATAATTCAGTAAAAAATTATCAAGCGGGAATTACAGCGG
>CAXDRM010000134.1:0-2042 GCA_963991775.1 uncultured Rickettsiales bacterium
GATTGGTGCAGCTAAAAATTCATTTAAAGTGACATTTGCCTCAAATTTTTCAGCTACATCAGAACGCTGCTGATAAGCGATTTTAAGCTTACTAATTGGCATTGCCTCAGATAATTTTAAATAAGCTTCAAGACTTGGCAAATTCATAATTTCGGATGGAATTACCAAATTTTGCAATTCTTTATGACGTTGCAAATTTACCCCATCTCGCATTTCATGTGCACCATAAGAAATTGATTCTTTATAATCTTGCTGCTCTTTTTTACCTAAATTTTGCGCACACCAATTCGCCGTATCTTGATCTGGTGAGTTAAAAAATAAACGATTCCTGCAAAGTCCCGAAATTGACTCAGCGCCATCACGTCCATAAATCTCACGGAGCTGAGCCATTAATTGCAATGAAATTACAAACGCCCCACCAAATTGTCTGCTTTGTGCAAGAGCCGTATCAAGTGTGGGTAGCTGTTGCAGTGATGGTAACTCATCAATAAAAAACCAAATTCTTTTACTTTGCTCTTGATCACGTAGTAACATTTCTGTAACGGCCAGCTCTAAAGCAAGCGACATTAAAGGTTTGATCGTTTCATGCTGATCGGCACGGCTAGTTAAAAATAGCATGCTATCTTGCTCTGGCTTATTTACCCAAGAACGAATTGAAAATTTTTGTTGATCGGCTGCTCTCTCAAGCAAGCTGATACTTTCAATATAGGCAGCAAGCATTGCTTTTACACTAGCAGCTGTTTTATCACTTGAAGTATCCATCAAAGAAGCAGCGCTAGTATCTTTTAAAAATTTATGTAAATCTTTTAAGTTAGATTTAAGCAAAATTTGATTCAGGTTTTTAGTATCAGCTTTGCCTTGTTGCTGCAGTTTGATACAGGTTTGACTAAAAACAGTGCGTGCTGCTTTAGACCAAAATTGTTCACCATATTTTTCACTTGGTATAAGAGAATTACTAATGATATTAAAATCAGTTTGCGTTTTAACTTCACCAAATAAATCCCAATTCACAGTTCTTTTATCTAGCGGGTTCAGAATAAAATCTTTGTGCGGCTGATAAAATTTTCTGACAAAATTTCCCATGCGATCATAGATAATAACCTTTTCACCTCGTTCTCTTATTTGAGCAAGTAGATCAAGCATGATTTGGGTTTTACCTGTACCACTTCCGCCAGTAATTATAGTATGTTGTTGTTCAGCATGATTAGGATAAGGCAGGCCCGCCAGCTGATAATTTTTAAAAGAAAATTTCTTTAAATTATAAATTTGCAAATGGCGTTTCAGCTGCTTACTAGTAACTAATTGCCCGCCACGCAGAAATTTTATTTTGGAAATTTTTTGTCCTTTAATGAACACTAATAGTAAAAATGCTAAAAAAAATCTGCCACTCCATTGGCTAGCAAAATTCACAGAGGCGGCCGATATTTTTTTTAGATAAGGTATGATACTACCTTCGTAAAATCTAACATATTCTTTATGGGATAATTTAAGTTCGCGTTCTAATTCATTTTTAAAAATAATCTTTTTGCTCGTATGTTTTTCTGCATTAATTTTGGCAGAGATGTAATTAATCAATAATTTTGGTTGCAGCGGATAAGGATCAGCATGGCGATAAAGAAATAAAAAAAATAAAAAAGTAAAAAGATAAAAAGTGGTTTGGGCCATCATCTTAAATGATTGGCGTAGCATTCTAAAAAAATGCAAAGTGGTTTGTGATCCTCTGACAAAATTACTCATTTTTATAACCTAAATTTGTAAGTTGTTCTTCAATATCTTGCATGAGCTGATTTACCTCAGTAGATGAAGTAAGCTGCCGTGCCATCAAAGTATTTAAGGCATAAATTTTGGTAATATAGCCATAAAGCTTCTTTTGATGTGCGTTAAGCAAAGCCATTTCTGCTTGAGTATTATGATCTTCAAGTAGCCTCGCTTTAATATATTTTGCCACACTCATATTATTGCTAAGTGCGCGCTCTTCAATTTGTTGTTTTTGTTGTTGAGTGACCGAAGTTCCAACGGTCACCCATTTGATTTTTTCTGGA
>CAXDRM010000135.1:0-1954 GCA_963991775.1 uncultured Rickettsiales bacterium
TCGGGAACCTAAGTTTTCAACTTGATGTTTTTTTATTTTTGTCCGGTAGTATGATAAAACATACGTGAGTATTTTGATAAAAATCGGCTAAGGCAGATTTTTACCCTTCGGGCTCGCTTTGCTCGTCGTGCACTAGTGTTACTAGTTTTCAAATAGTTGAGGTGAACCACTCTGCTAAGATGTGGTGCTGTCAAAGCACTATATCTTGGAAAAGACTGCACAATATACCGATTCGTTAAGGCTGCTTTAGGATTGCTAAAAACACTATAGCAATCATTAGCACAGTAGGCGCTTCATTAATGATACGAAAAAATTTGGCAGATTTTTGATTTTGATCTGCCGCAAAAATGCGTACAGTCTTAGCGAAATAGCCATGCAATCCAGCCATAATAAACACTAAAGTTAGTTTGATATGTAACCAGCCCTCTTTCATGTAATATTCAGGGCTTTGTAAAATAATCCAGAAGCCTAAAGCAAAAGTTACAATCATTGCCGGATTCATAATAAATTTAAGCAAACGGCGCTCCATCACTTTTAATAGCTCAGAAGCTGCGCTACCTTTTTTAAGATCAGAATGATAAACAAAGAGCCGTGGCAAATAAAGCATACCAGCCATCCAGGCAATTACGGCAATAATATGTAAAGCTTTTAAAGTAAGATAC
Source organism: uncultured Rickettsiales bacterium (assembly GCA_963991775.1). Classification (GTDB taxonomy): domain Bacteria; phylum Pseudomonadota; class Alphaproteobacteria; order Rickettsiales; family JABIRX01; genus CAXDRM01. The sequence goes on from CAXDRM010000135.1 coordinate 663, forward strand.
ACCTAACCCTGACTTATAAAGGTTGAAATTAGTCTTTTTTCTCTTCAGATTTTTTAGCGCCAGCCATAAAGCTAACTCCAGAGAAATTATCTTTAAATTTAGCAATCTTACTAACATTTTCATTAACGAAAGTACCACCACCAGTCCAAGCAGGGTGTGTAGTAGGATCAACATCTAATTTTAAAGTATCGCCAGCTTTACCATAAGTAGATCTGGTTTTAAATTTGCTACCATCAGTCATTTCAACTGTAATTTCATGATAGTCTGGATGAATATTTTTTTGCATTTTTACGTAAAAATAGATTGGGAGACACTTTATAGAGCATTTTCACAAAGTTTCAAATCTTTTCTTGATCTGTAATTTCGTCAGATTAGATTAAAAGCAATTATATTTTGAAATAAAGTCCAAATGAAAAAAGCAGCTTTTACCTTACTTGAAGCCACTATTGTAATTTTTGCTATAGCTGTAGTAATTGGTGTAATTCAGGCGGGCAAAAAAATGGTGAGTAAAAGTTCTGCCTTAGCTACTCTAAATCAAGCAGATAATGCTTGGGAAGCTAATCTTGGTGAAGCAGGCATTGAAAATGGGTCTAGTTCTAGCTCTACTGGTGTTTGTAGCAGTGAAACTGTTGATACGGCAGATACTACAACTATTTCCGGTGAGACTATTCTTATTTTTACTACTACAGGTGCACATATTTTAGATTGTAGCGAAGATGTAACTGCTGAGATTTTAGTAGTAGCAGCAGGCGGAGGTAGTACCACCTATGATAGTACGGATTCAAAATTTGGTACTGGTGGTTCAGGGGGTGGCGGAGTAGGACATATTGAAAATCATAATTTAACTGCTGGCCAATATAACCTGTATGTTGGGGCAGGAGTATTAGGTGATACGGGTGAAAATTCAAATTTTGGTGATACATTGATAATTGCTAATGGGGGAGGTAAAGGTGGTGTAACTGATGCTGGTGGTAGAGCAGGTGGTTCTGGAGGTGGAGTAGGGCGTAGAGCAAATGATTCGAATGATTATCCAGGTTCGGCAACTCGAGGAAGCACTACAATAGGTGCTAGCTTATATGGTAATTCGGGAGGTACCAGTCCTCCAGGAGGTATATATGATCGTATTGGTGCTGGCGGTGGAGGAGGTGCAGGCTCCTCTGGTAGTAACGGGGCCAAGGGAAATGCATCTTCAGAAAGAGGAGGAAATGGTGGTGCTGGTCGAGCCTTTGATATTACAGGAACCTCTATTTACTATGCTGGTGGCTGTGGAGGCGCTTCATCAGGTACAGGTG
>CAXDRM010000136.1:0-1854 GCA_963991775.1 uncultured Rickettsiales bacterium
GGGCCGCTTGAGTCTGAGTAACTTTACTCAGCAGTATCAGCTCCAGCAGCAGGTGCAGCTTCGACACTTCTAGTTGGAGCAAAATCACGAATTACTTCAACATCAAGATTTTGACTAAGCTCTTCAATATAGTCGCTTACTGCTTGATATGATAATTCTTGTTTTAATTTATCATACATTTCATCCAAGCTTGGTACTTGCGCAGCGCGGCGATCAGTTACTTTTACGATATGCCAACCAAATTGTGTTTTGAAAGGGCGAGAAATCTGTCCAACCTTAGTAGCAAATGCTTGTTTGGCAAATTCAGGTACCATCTTTTCTTCAGTGAAAAAGCCTAAATCACCACCATTTTTACCAGAAAATTGATCAATTGATTTTTCTGCTGCAATTTCAGCAAAATCTTTTTTGCCATTCTTAACTGAAAAATAAATTTTATCTGCTTCAGCTTTTTCTTTAACTAGGATATGGCTGGCTTTTACCTCCTCTTTACCTTCTAGCTCTTTAGCTAATTCTTGTTGCTTAGATTGATAATATGCCTCAACTGCAGCACGGTCAGAAGCTGCTAAAGCAATTTGTTCAAGCAAAGCTTCTTTTAGAATTTTATTAGTACTATCAGTAATTTTTTGTGCAATTTCAGGGTCTTTAGCCAGACCAGATTTATTAGCTGCCTTTAATACTAAATTTTCAGTGTAATATTGTTTAATAATATCTTTTTGCTGCTCTACCGGTAAGCTAGCAATATCAAAGTTTTTTGCAACATTATAAGTAGCTGCTAAAAAATTGACTAAATCTGTTTCATAGATTTTTTTATTATCAATTTTGGCAAGCACACGACCTTTATCAGTGCTATTTTGATTTACCAAAAATAATATAAAAGTTAGCACTACGACTAGACTTAAAATAATATAGATATTTTTATCAAGAATAGTTTTTTTAGCTGTGGTTTTCTTTCCTTTAGGCATGATATTTTTAAATTTTAATTATTATAATTTGCTTAGCAAAACTATTACGTCTAACGAGTAAATACAAGAGTTTTATTTGCATTATCAAGCTCGGATAAATCTTGATTATAGCGATAACCTAGCTCTTTAAATTGTTTTAATTGCTCAAGATTGTTAAGCTGATTTTGGATGATATAACGCGCCATTGCACCACGTGCTTTTTTCGCATACATCATGATGGTTTTATAAGTGCCATTTTTTTCATCTTTAAAAATAGGCGTAATAATTTGCTTATTAAGCTGTTTAGGGTGGGTTACTTTAAAATATTCAGTTGAGGCTAAATTAACGATAAGCTCATCTGTCTCTGCATTTAAATAGTTACAAATTTTATCATCCCAAAAATCATAAAGATTCTTACCAGATGGATTTGCAAGAGCAGTACCCATTTCTAGCCGATAAGGTTCAATCAAATCATAAGGTTTTAAAATGCCGTAAAGCCCAGATAAAATTCTTAGTTTTTCTGTAGCGTAATTAGCTTCTGACTCGTTAAAAGATTCAGCTTGTAGACCATTATATACTTCACCGGCAAAGGCAAGCACAGCCGGTAGCTTATTTTGAGCTTGTTGATCAGCTGCAAATTTTTGATAACGTTTTTGGTTAAGCTCGCCTAATTCGTTACTTAACTTCATTAAATCACTTAATTCGCTCGCTGAGAATTTTTTTAAGATAGTAAGCAATTTATTAGTTTCAGCCAAAAATTCTGGGAATGTTGGTTGAGTATGTTTATAATCAAGCTGTTCATTTAGCTTTTTAGCAGGAGAAATTAAAATAAGCATATGGCTTCAAAATCAAGATTTGCAAAACATCTATTATTAAAGGAAATTGGCCAGAAAGGGCAAGAAAAATTTGCAGC
>CAXDRM010000137.1:0-1848 GCA_963991775.1 uncultured Rickettsiales bacterium
ATGCAACCCTTCCAGCATGCAAAAAGGAAATACCAACTGATATCAGATATATGCATAAAATGCATAGCGGCAATACTAATTTATCTGAAGTAAAAAATAATATTTTGACTACATGTAGAAGCACAACATGAAAGGAAAAATTATGTTTAAAAAATTTTATAGAGCAATGATTTTGAGCCGTGCCGCAAGCGCAGCTAATGAAACATTAAAAACATTATCAGACCGCCAATTGGATGATATGGGTCTCTCCAGAGCGACTTTTGTCAGTGAAATTGTCAATAGTGTGAGGAAAGACTTAGACGCTGCTGAAAGTAGTCCGTCAACTCGCCAGATGATTAATCAAATAATTAATCCAAACTTAGCAGGGTCTGTTTGAAAAGACCCTACTAATTCTTAAAGAAACTTAAATCGAAGCAATTAGAGACTAATTAACCAAACTGGAGCTTAATCTTTTCCCGAAGCCTTTACGCACTTGGGACATTGCGTATGCTCACTGGCGCTAAACTCATTGCCACATTTTTCACACTCTATATCTTTAACTCTGCGCATAATCTTCTCCGTCTTTTAAAATTAGACCAAAGAAGAAAAAAATCAAATTTGCATTTTCATGGCCAAAACGTCATCATTGCTTAAAAGCGGGCCCTGCCGTTTGAGCAACTTAAATCTATTCTTTTCACAAATTATATTTACTAACTAAAGTATACTTGCCGAAGGTAACGCGGACTATTTCTTTTAATGACCTTATTAATCAAAAACAGGAGACAAACGTCATGGAAAATTCAACCAGATTACAACGGAAAAATATACTAATCCGCGGTCTACAAATGCTTCTCTTTGGTTTTTTTATTAATTTAGGACTGACAGTGATTAGTTTTCTGGCTTTTGTTCAATTTTTCTGGCTACTTATAAACAGAGAAAAAAATTTATTTATTGCTGGTCTTGCGTCAGGTCTACGTAATTGGTTTGGGCAAGCAATCCAATTTATGTTAGCATCTAGTGACTATAAACCTTTTCCTTGGTCAAAAATTTAATTATGGCAATATTGGTTTTGTCTCATAGTTTTTTACAATTCGAGTGGGAATAATAATTGAACGATCATGTTAAGGGCATCTTGATTACGGCCATTGGTGTCTTATTGGTTGTTCCAGACTCACTATTTGTTAGATTAATTTATGCAGAACCTATAGTAATAGCATTTTGGCGGAGCTTAACTTCCGGAATATTTGTTTTAATTATTGTCATTTATTTTTATGGACTAAGTGGCTTCAAAGATATTATAAACACACGCTTTTATGGCCTCTTCTATGGAATTTTAATAGCCAGCACGGCTCCCGCCTTCGTTTTGGCAGTCTCGAATACAAGCGTCGCAAATGTCGTTTTTATATTTGCCTCTATGCCAGTTTTCGCTGCAATCTTTAGCCGTATATTTTTGGGTGAACCTATAAAAATTTTACTGGTAATTACTATGGGAGTTGTTGCCGTTGGTTTATTTTTTATAGCTTATGGCTCGACCAAAGTTCAAATTGCTTCTTGGAACGGTGACATCTGGGCAATTTATGTGTCAGCGGCTTTTGCTGCTGCTTTAACGTTAGTTCGCTCTGCAAAGATTGTTTCTATGGTTCCCGCAATTCCATTTGCCTATTTAGGTGGAGCATTAGTTTTATCTTTTTTCATTTCACCACTTGAAGTTCGATCACAGGATTGGAATTTAATTTTGATGCACGGTACATTAATAGGTGCCTCCTCATGTCTACTCACACTTGGCCCGAGGTTCATTAGTTCTTCAGAGGTCGCATTACTTATTTTACTAGAATCTGTTTTAGCTCCAATTTTAGTTTGGTTGATTTT
>CAXDRM010000138.1:0-1805 GCA_963991775.1 uncultured Rickettsiales bacterium
GCACCTAATTGTTTAACATCACCTACTAACACCATTTTAACTTTTAGCTGCTCACTAATAGTAAGTAAATTTTGCATCTGCCTAGCCGAAATTAAAGATGCCTCATCAACAACCAGCATTTTATCTTTAAAAAATTTAGACATTTCTACTCGCCCTTGCAAAGTACCTCTGCCTTCTGCTACACCTGCATATTTACCTAAAAAACTTTGCAAAGTTTGGGTAGTCATTTGTCCACCACGTTCTAACTCTTTGGCTGCTGCCCCGGTTGGTGCTAAACCTATAAAAGCATAACCTTGTTTAGCTGCAAATTCTTTGGCCGTTTTTAGCATAAAAGTTTTACCAGTACCTGCATAACCTTGAATGCCTACAACTCGATCTTTACTACCTAAAATTAATTGTGCTGCTCTTTGCTGACCATTATTAAGTTCAGTTTTACCAAGAGGCCTAAGCTGCTTTTCTGTGCAAATTGCTTTCGTTGAATTTTGCCCACATTCTAAGGCTGCAATAATTTTCTGCTCACGCTGCAAGGCTATTTTTGTAGTAAATGATTTGCCACCAGCCGCTGTTAATAATTCTTTTTTACTACTTAATTGTGTGATGCGTTTTTCAATACCAGAAAGAGTTACCTTCCCCATATTACTAGTAAGGGCTGTTTTAATAATTTCTGCTCTAGTAAATACTGTTTGTCTTTCACCTAAATGTTTTAAAGCAAAATTTACAGCCTCTTTATGCTCTCTAGCAGAAGCTGATCTTACCTTAACTGCTGGTGGAACTTGTAACTTAAATTTTGCTGCAGTGTTTTGCCACTTAGCTTGTAACTTAGCATATGGTTCTAGCTTTTTATCAGCTTGTGTAAATTTGGTAATTTCACTTTTAGCTGCTGCGCTTGTGGCTCCTAATTCTTTCGCAATTTGTTTAATTTCTGCTGAGCGATTACTAAATTTATCGCGCAATTCTTGTGGCACTTCTTTAAGTTCAAATAAACCATTTTTACCCTGCTCGATCTCGTAACCTAATTTTGCTAAACGACCAGCAAGCTCAGCACGATAAATTGCCCCAACTAATAATTTATTATCAAAATGCTCTTTTAAAAAGGCACTACGCCAATCTCCATTTTCTTTTTGTACTGCATTAGCAATTACACAATGAGTATGTAACTGTGGATCGCCAGCCCTACTATCATGCTGAGTAAAAAGTGCTGCTGTCATATTTTGCACGCGCTCTTTATACACCTCACCAGTTACTTTAACCCGAGTCTGCATCAAATTATTTTCAACATATTCTAAAGCTGTTTTTACTGCATGTTGATGTGCTTTTAAGACGCGTGCATCTTGCATTACTTCAGCAGCAATCGATACAGATTTTGGCGCTGAGAAAGTTAAATCAATACCGGGTGCATGTTCTTTATTACCCAAATTATTGACTCTGCCTAATTCTTCACCATTAGGTAATTGCCCTGTCAAAATATCGGCAAAATCTGCATAGCTAATTTTGCCAGCTAAATTTAATTGCTCGGCCCCTTTGCCAAACCACTCACTTTCAGTAATATATTTACTTGTTCCTCCACTACCAGCAGAATTGCTATAATAGCCAAGGGCCGCTCCTGCGCTGGAAAGATTCTCTATTGATAACATTAATCTATAATTACCCGATCAGTTAATGCTGATTTTTTTGTTGTTGTTTTAACCTCAAATTCTTCATCTTCGTCAGCCTTCTCTTCTTCTACATCATGCGCATCTAAATCTGCTGAGATTGGTGCAGCTAAAAATTCATTTAAAGTGACATTTGCCTCAAATTTTTCAGCT
>CAXDRM010000139.1:0-1715 GCA_963991775.1 uncultured Rickettsiales bacterium
CTCAAGAAAAAATCTTGGTTATGTGATGCAATATAATTGCGTAAACTTCGCATTTCAGCCAAAAAAAATCTACAGCTTCTCTGCTAGAAAAATCCTGGCAAAGAAGTAGCATATTTTTCTTGGCTTTATGCTCATTTACTAGTGCGTAAACTTCGCACTGCGCTTCAAAAAAATCTACACCCTTGCTCAAGAAAAAATCTTGGTTATGTGATGCAATATAATTGCGTAAACTTCGCATTTCAGCTTCAAAAAAAATCTGCAAATTTTGGCTAAAAATACAAAATTAGCTAAAAATTGTTTTTGATTGAAAAATATTAATATTAATCAATTATATTAAGGATTTTACACCATATTAAAAATATGTTATAATATGTTGGTAACTTAAGTATTTAGCGCGTGAAAGTAATATTGGGAGCGAGCCCCACACCACAACAGAAACAAGATTTTGTAGATGAGATCTATTTAAAGATGATTAGCTCTTTAAATCAGCTCAATACAGCACTAGATAGTTTTATAGGAGAAGGAGGCTCAGATGCAGATCTTGGTTTAGCAGTAGATGGCATACATACTTTAAAAGTAGAGATGTATGGTTTAGCAATTTTTTTTGAGCAAGCCAGAGATAATCATATGTTTTTATATGAAGGTGCTCTTGAATTTGCTAATAGATTTTTTGATGATTTTACACTACCAATAAAGAGATCTAGATCTGCTCCTACACTGGATAATCAAGGTGTTAAGCAAGCTATAACAAATTTTGATCAAACCTTTAAAGTGGTTAGGGCTAATTTAGAAAATTCCTATAATAAAACAGCTTTGCAACAAGGAAAAACAGTTACATCTATCCCAATAGCATATCGGCAAAGTGAATATAGTGCTATCTGTAATAGAGGATCAGCAGATTGCCCATTTGAAAGTTTTTTTCCATTAACTAATGTTACATATAATCCAGGCACAGGAGGGGATATAGTTAAGCCATATTTTGCTCAATTGCGTTATTTTATGAGAGATATGGATATTATCCCTGATGATATATCTTTTGGAAGGGATGACGATTTTAACATTGATAATTTAATACAAAAAATAGCAGCAGGTTATCATAGGCAGGATCCTTATATAGCTGATAGTGAGCTGGTTAGTAATAGAGGTTTTTGTGAAGAATATATTTCTAAGGTAGATGCTGCATTGTTTGTAAGGCAAGCTAATGGACATACACCGCTACAAATAGCTGCATTAAGGGGTGATTATAAGCTAGTTGATGCAATGGTTGCAAAGCTCCAACTTTTTAAGAAGGATTTACTTGATTCAGGATTGCCCACAGCTGTAATTGATAATGCATGCACAGCAATATCGGCAGATTTAGATAAAAATCAAGCTGAACGCCAACAAATTTTGCAAGGTGCGGCTGGAGGCTTAATGGATGTTTCTTATCAAAAGGTTTTTGAGAAAAATAAAGCCTATATCAAGAATAAACTAGATAATTTGCGTAATAATGTTCCGTTAAGGCTCACATATGGTCTGGGGGACTTTACAACAGCAGTAGAGCTATCATATGATCCTAAATATTTACTTGAGCAAATAGATAATGTTGTAAGAGAGAGCTTTGCAGCTAAACATTCAGGATATGTTGCAAATCCAGATAATTTAGAAGCCTTTCTCAGCAATGATGCGGCAAAAACAGCAATTAGTGCAAAGCTTACTAAAAAATTTGGTCAATC
>CAXDRM010000140.1:0-1690 GCA_963991775.1 uncultured Rickettsiales bacterium
AGTTACTAGAAAAGTTACCAAGGTAAAAAATACACCAGATTCAGATTAGTAAATAAAAAAAGCAATAACATTTGTTTCTAAACCGAAAGATGCTATTCTGAGGGCTTATTTTCCTCTTCACTTTCCATAACCGATATTATGCGCCTCACAGCTGTTACAATTAAGTAGTAATGTCGTCTTTTCCGTTAAGTAGAAATATCCTCTTGTTTGAATTCAAAACTTGCTAACTAATTATACAACATTGCTGACTCTGATTTCTTCTCAACCTATCAACATGTGATGATGTACTATTAATATTTGCTTCAAGACCATCTGTGCGTTCTTCTTGCATTCCAAGCCTACTATTTAAATTACTTATATGTGCTTCTACTTCAGGATTAACAACCCTAAAAGTAGCACCTTCTTTAGTGCGATAAACAGATCTTATTTGATTGTCAGAACCTATACCCATCTCATCTAGCAAAGCATCTGTAACTCGTCTCGATCGCTGTGCATTTTCCGCTGCTTCTTTTGCTATTGCTGCTGCTTCCTTTGCTGTGGCCTCAGCCTGTTTAAGACGCTCTTTTAAAAGAGCATTCTCCGCTCTTTCCTCTTCAAGCTTTTTATCAATCTCAGATAATTCTTGTTTGCTTGCTCCAGCATCTGATACTCCTACACTTAAATTTACTTGTCGGCTATTATGATTCGTTGCTGATACTGCTGGCGGGTTTAATCTTACTGGTAACTTACCTGTAACTTCTTTAACTATATCTGTTACAACACTAGATACTCTACTATCAAAATCTGCATATTGTTTACCTCCAGATAAGTTCTTTTCTAAAGAACCACTCAATACATGCTCTAAACCTGTTTTACTGTCATAACTAGATAAAAGCTGTTCAGGGCTCTTATGCTCACTAAATAAACCTTTAGCAAAACTATCACTTAACTTACCTAACTGCTCACGGCAAAAGCCATTTAACTCATTAGTTATACTTCTAACATTTTTGCTATTACTATTAATAATCTCTGTTTCTTGAGTAATAGTCATAGCTCTTGCTAGCCTTTCACAAAATATCCCCATCTCTGTTGCATCACCAGATGGAACAATATCTGTTAAATTGCTATATCTACCTGTTCTTCTAATCTTGGATGCTTCTTCTGAAGCTTTTGCAAGTAATCCTGCACCAATTGTAAAACCTGAACCAACATTATCAATAAATTGCAGAGCTTGAGTTATTTTGCCGCTTTCTACGCTAATCTTACCAGTGCCTATTATATTTGCTACAGCAAAGGCTTGATTAAAATTCTGGCGCATAGTTTCGTAATATGCATTTAACTTAGCATTAGAAGCTATATGTTGCTTTTCATGTTTATCTTGAGCTGTTAATTTATATTTACTATCAATAGCATCTAGCTCACCTTGTATTTTGCTAATATTATCTAAAGCTGCAGTTATTTGTGCTTTTTCAGTGTGACTTAAACTTGTTGCATCAGGATTAACATCAGTAGTTTGATTGAGCCCACCCGAATTAGGTGAAACATCTTTTTGAGTATTACCTTTCTTACTTTCAATTGACTCTATATATTCTACTATTTTTGTATGGCCTTTCCTTCTAGCAATATCTTTTGCTGTTTTTCCAGCGTTGTCTTTTGCGTGGATATCAAAACCATGTTGTCTAATTAAATGATCATACATTGCTATATGACC
>CAXDRM010000141.1:0-1667 GCA_963991775.1 uncultured Rickettsiales bacterium
TATTTAATTTGTTAATAAACGTATGTATTTTTGTTAAAAAATTCGAGAGAGTAGCTGGAACTACTCGCGAGAAATTTTTGGCGAAAAGACTAGTTTATTAACAAATTAAACTGCGAAACTGCTGCCGCAGCCACAGCTGGAAGAAGCATTAGGATTATTTATTTTGAAGTAATTGCCTCCTAACTCATCAACAAAATCTACTTCTGAGCCTTTAAGTAACTCATGTGAAGTTTCGTCAATTAGTCCTAAAGTTTTAGTTTGGTGATTAATTTTTAGATCATCCCCTGCTTCACCTTCTGCAAAGTCAAAGTGATATTGAAAGCCCGAGCAGCCCCCACCGGAGACGGAGATGCGTAAGAAAGTTTCTTTATTAGCAGCTGCAATTAAATTACTTAAATGATTTGCTGCAGCTTCTGAAAATTGTAACTCAGCTATTTTACTTGCCATAAATTTTAAAATCTTGTTTGATCAATAATCATTATAATATCAGAGAAACATGTTAGCAAGTTTTGCCACAAATCACAAAAATTCTAAAGGTAGATTACATAAAGAAGCAGCTTCTAAAAATCGTTCACCTTTTCAACGTGATCGTGATCGCATTATTCATTCACAAAGTTTTCGTCGTTTAGAATATAAAACTCAAGTATTTGTAAATTATGAGTCTGATCATTTTCGGACTAGATTAACACATAGTTTAGAAGTCGCCCAAATTTCGAGGGCCATTGCTAAGAAGTTAAAACTTGATCAAGACTTAGCCGAATGTTTAGCCTTAGCCCATGATATTGGTCATCCACCTTTTGGTCACGCGGGCGAGGATGCTTTAAATATAGTAATGAAAAATTATGGTGGTTTTGACCATAATGCACAGGCCTTAAAAATCTTAACCAAATTAGAAGATCCTTATGCAGAATATTCTGGGCTTAATTTATCTTTTGAAACTTTAGAAGGAATTATCAAGCATAATGGTCCTTTAAAAAATGCTAAAAAATTACCTAAAGCTATTAAAGATTATAATGCGTTGCATAATTTAGAGTTAAAACTTAATCCTGGTTTAGAGGCGCAAATTGCTGCTCTTGCTGATGATATCGCTTATAATAATCATGATATTGATGATGGTTTGCGTTCTGGTTTATTAAAAGAAAAAACTATTCGCGAATCAAAATTAGTTGATAGCGCTTATGCCCAGGTTGATAAAAAATATCCTAAATTAGCAGAGCATAAAAGATTACATGAAATGCGGCGTATCATTTACTCAATTTTGGTAGATGATGTAATTAGCGAGACTGAGAAAAATCTAGAGAGATATAAAATAGTCACTTTAGAAGATATTCGTAAGCGTAAAAAACCTATAGCAAATTTTAGTGCTGGAGTATTCAAAGAAATTATTAAACTTAAAAAGATTCTGCGCCAAGAGGTCTATACTGATCCTGAAGTACAGATCATGAATAATAAAGCACATTTGATTATCACAGATTTATTTGATTTTTATTTTTCTAACCAAGAATGTATAGCCAAACAATATTTATCCAGATTGGCAACTAAGCGTACTAAGCGCGATCAAGCGCGAGTTATTTGTGATTTTATTGCTGGTATGACTGATCGTTATGCGATTAAGAAGCATCAGCAGATTTTTGACTTATACTCTTTGAAGCCAAATTTTAAGTGAT
>CAXDRM010000142.1:0-1638 GCA_963991775.1 uncultured Rickettsiales bacterium
TTAAGCTACTTTAGCTTTTAAATTTTCCCATTGTATATCTTTATCTGACTGAAAGCCAAAATCTTTAGAGCCAAATTTAGCTACTGCTTTTTCCCATTGGTCGTAGTCTTTAACAAATTGGCTACCAAGTTTGCTGTGACCTACCATAAGATCGTAGTGGCAACCAGCATAAGTTACCTCTAGCTCTGCCTCTTCAGTAAGAGTAATTTCTACAAAGTATAAGTCATCAAATGTTAGCATAAAAGTTTTATCCATTGCGTACTTGGAACACTCTGCTAATACTTTAGCAACTCTATCTAGCTCTCTGCTTTCATTAGTAAAGCGTTTGTGGCTTGTGCAGTTTTGCTCTGTAAGAGCAACATTGTGTAGTGTTTCGCTGGTGTTTAACATTAGCTGAAAGTTAATATTGTCGATAATATCTTTAAGCTGATAGTAGTATTTTTCTGCGATTTCTAATTTATCTGAATTTTTCATAATGTAATAATAGGTTAATATAATAAGTTAATATAACTAAAAAAAGCGATTAGTACCCAAGAGTCAATAGCTAAATTAAAAAAACTAAAAAAAAATAAATTAAAAATAATTTAATATTTGCTTGACCGATACCTAAAAATAACTAAATTTTTAGTTATAACTTATTATTATTACTATGAAAATTACAAAAGATAAAACATTTCACGGCTACAATGTAGCAGTTAATGGCAAGCAATATTTCATTGAGTACAACTGGGAAGCACCTAAACACTCAGCGTGGTACTTGTTCGAGGGTGATAGCATTACTGGCGAATGCTTAGAAGCTAGAAGCACTAAGAGAGAGTGCGTAGAGCTTATAAAATTTTGGAATCAATAACACTTATTATTACACTATGAAAAATCTAACAATCAACCAAGACTTGCTCATAGAGCTACTTAAATTATCAAAACCTTTTGAGTCTAAAGAAAATTACTCAAATGCAGAACACCACGCAAATAGTAAATTTGTACACTCGCTGGCGTATTTATTATATTCTAAAAATGAAAATTTCGACATTGATTTATTTATAGATAAAATAAAAAATGGAAACTCAGCCTATGAAGATATGGTGAAAGAAGTGCTTTTAACTATCATTAAAAAATAACACTTATTATTATGTCATTATTAAACAAGCAAAACATCAAAGCTAGGGCTTTAGAAGTAGCCCAGCACTACGCACCACACAAAGTGCGTTTCTCGCCACGCTTCACACAAGACCTAGAAAAGGTTGTAGATGCTGTGGTAGTATCAATGGTCAGAGGTCAGAAGCACGATCAGAGACAAGGTCTCTATGAATGCGAATGGTCTCAGTCAGTTATAAAGCAAGCAAACCAAGTACACGACATCTACAATGACGACTAAGCACATATCAGATATACTAGACGAGATTCTTATAAACCTACCTAAACCTACTGAGGAAAAGAATTTTTTCTAAATGATGTAATATAACAACCCAAGCACGACCCTTAATTTACGAATTAAATGTCGTATATTAGGGGGGTGCTTTTGGGGTGATTTTCTAAACTAAATAAATATAACTATGAAAAAACTAATCTTATTATTACTATTGGCTGGCAATTTGACAGCTACCACAGTACCACAAATTCTGCACGCTATTGAGTGGG
>CAXDRM010000143.1:0-1637 GCA_963991775.1 uncultured Rickettsiales bacterium
TGTACCGAGAGACTTGTTTGAGCTTGTCGAAGTGTCCGAACCAAAAGATGGAAAATGATATAACCCTTTTCATGTTGAAAATTGGCGCGAATTTTGATATTCTATTATTAAAATTAACGCTAAAATTTATAATAGACTTTAAAAATTCATGTTTATATCACGAAATATCTTAACAGAAGTAAAGCGTCGTCTGGCAGAAGATTATGCAAAAATTATCGTAATTTATGGTGCTAGGCAGGTTGGTAAAACCACTCTGGTTGAAAAACTTTTAGAAGAATTTCAAGATAAGCAGATTTTGAGTATAGATGGTGATTCATTTAAATATCGCAATATACTTTCAAGCAGTGATCCTGATAAATTAGCTGAATTGGTTGCAGGGAAAGACCTAATTTTTATCGATGAAGCACAAAGAATAGAAAATATCGGCATTAATCTAAAAATAATGTATGATAAATTTCGGAATCTTAAAATTATAGTTACTGGTTCTTCAGCATTTGATTTAGCTAATAAAGTTAAAGAGCCTCTAACGGGCAGAACCTATACATACCGTCTTTATCCTATATCATTTTTAGAATTGCAAAATCAACAAAATAGCTTTGAACTCAAAGAGCAGTTAGAACAAAGGTTGATATATGGCTCTTATCCAAATTTGCTATCTATAAAAAATAATAACGATAAGAAAGAATATTTGAATAATTTGGTTGCGGATTATCTTTATCGTGATGTTTTAGAATTCCAAAATATTAAGCATAGTAATAAATTAAAGGATTTATTGTTGTTATTAGCTTTCCAGATTGGTTCAGAGGTATCATTTCACGAATTGGGGAAAAAACTTAATATGTCTCGTCTGACAGTAGAGTCATATATTAATCTTTTAGAGCAAGCCTTTGTGGTGTTTACTTTAAGAGGTTTCAGTAGAAATTTACGTAAAGAGGTAAATAAAAAGCCAAAAATTTACTTTTATGATTTGGGAATTAGGAATGCGTTAATTAATAATTTTGCCCATTTGGATTTAAGAGAAGATACAGGCAAATTGTGGGAAAATTTTTTGGTAGTGGAACGTTTAAAGCGTAATGAATATAAGCGTTATTTTTGTAACAAATATTTCTGGCGAACCTATACTGGTGCTGAGTTGGATTATATTGAGGAGTATGATGGTAATTTATATGGTTATGAATTTAAGTGGCAAAAAACTGCCAAAGCCCCACAGGCTTGGTTAGAAAATTACTCAAAAGAATTTGCTACAATTAATAAAGATAATTTCTTAGATTTCGTTCTAAGCACGTAATTTAAATATTTAATGGAACTTTCCTAAATTAATATAGGTTGGTAGGCTTGAATAACGCGAATCGATATAGTGTGCTTGTATTTTTGGTGAGTGAATGAATAAAAAAAGTAAATTAGCTTTTTTTAGAAATGAACGACCTTTGAGTTAGCGAATATTTATAAAATTTAATATTTTATAAATTGAGCTTACGAATGGGCTAGTACTTTTGAA
This sequence comes from uncultured Rickettsiales bacterium, assembly GCA_963991775.1. Taxonomy (GTDB): domain Bacteria; phylum Pseudomonadota; class Alphaproteobacteria; order Rickettsiales; family JABIRX01; genus CAXDRM01. The sequence goes on from CAXDRM010000143.1 coordinate 1,499, forward strand.
AAACGGAGCGTATAAAACATCATACTACCGGACAAAAGTTTTATTTTATGCCAATAGTACTTAATCCGGCTCTTGAGTGAACCTAAGCAAAGCGAAGGTTTGTACCGAAAGATCCTTTAGATGTTCATGTTTAACTATT
>CAXDRM010000144.1:0-1592 GCA_963991775.1 uncultured Rickettsiales bacterium
GTTTAAGAGAGCCGAGTCTTGGACCATCATTCGGTATGAAAGGTGGTGCAGCTGGTGGAGGCTATGCTCAAGTAGTACCAATGGAGCAAATTAATTTACATTTTACTGGAGATTTTCATGCAATTACATCCGCTCATAATTTACTTTCTGCATTAATTGATAATCATATCTACTGGGGAAATAAATTAAATATTGATGTTAGAAGGGTTGTTTGGAAGAGAGTAATGGATATGAATGATAGATCACTTAGATCTATTGTTGTTGATTTAGGAGGAGTTGCAAATGGATATCCTAGACAAGATGGTTTTGATATTACTGTTGCATCGGAGATAATGGCAATTTTCTGCTTAGCAAAAGATTTAAAAGATCTTGAAGAGAGAATTGGAAATATAACTATTGCTTATACACGAGACAAAAAAGCTATTTATGCAAAAGATTTAAAGGCAGAAGGTCCAATGACAGTATTATTAAAAGATGCCATTAGGCCCAACATAACACAAACGTTAGAAAATAATCCTGCTATAATTCATGGTGGGCCATTTGCAAATATTGCTCATGGTTGCAATTCTGTAATTGCAACTAAAGCTAGTTTAAAATTAAGTGATTACGTTGTAACTGAAGCAGGCTTTGGAGCTGATCTAGGAGCAGAAAAATTCCTTGATATAAAATGTAGAAAATCAAATTTAAAACCTGATTGTGTGGTTTTGGTAGCTACAATTAGAGCACTAAAAATGCATGGCGATGTTTCAAAAGAAGATTTAAAAAATGAAAATGTAAATGCTCTTAAAAAAGGTTTAGTAAATCTAGAAAGACATATTAATAATGTTAGAAAATTTGGATTACCAGTAACTGTTGCTATTAATCATTTTGTCACTGATTCTAAAGCTGAAGTTGATGCCGTTCTAAGTTTTTGTACAACTCAAGGAGTCAAGGCTTCTATGTGTACTCACTGGTCCGATGGTGGTGATGGTGCAACTGAATTAGCTCAAAATGTAATAGATATTTGTGAAGAAAATAAGAATACATTTAAATTTTTATATGAAGATGATTTAACTCTATTCAAAAAAATAGAAAAAATTGCACAAGAGATTTATCACGCAAGTGAAGTTGTGGCAGACACGAAAGTACGTCAACAATTGAAGGATTTTGAAACTAAAGGATTTGGCAAATTACCTGTTTGCATTGCAAAGACTCAATATAGTTTTTCAACTGACCCTAATTTAAAAGGTGCCCCTACTGGCCACGTTTTACCTATTAGAGAGGTAAGATTGTCATCAGGAGCAGAATTTATAGTAGTTGTTTGCGGTGATATTATGACCATGCCGGGTCTACCAAGTGTTCCTGCGGCAAATTCGATAAAGCTAAATGACCATGGAGAAATTGAAGGTCTTTTTTAAAACTGCTATAAAGAGTCATAATGTTTAATAAAAATAAATACTCATTTCTATCTATTGCTAGAAATGCTTTAAATCATCATGAGAATTGGCAAAAGACGTGGAATAGTCCTGAGCCAAAAAAAAGTTATGATGCAATAATTGTCGGTGGTGGTGGACACGGTTTAACTACTGCTTACTATTTAGCAAAAAACCATG
>CAXDRM010000145.1:0-1552 GCA_963991775.1 uncultured Rickettsiales bacterium
CTTCAGCCGATAATTATGTCGAATTAGCTAAGGAATATTTTTAAATCAATATATTTGAGCAGCCTTTTCTAAACAGTTTTTTTAATTTTAACTATGTTTAGTTACGTGGCTTGCTTCAACTGACAAAAGCTAGCAACGCTAGCGCATGACGAGCAAAGCGAGCCCAAAGGGTAAAAATCTACCTTAGTGGATTTTTATCAAACTTTATTCATGTATCAGAGTAAGCATAGCTTACTGCTGGCTGAGGCTAAAAACAATTTTCTTAATTGTTTTCTTACGCCTCGCTATACACTCCGTAATTTTTGCAGTTGAGCTCACCAAAAATGCAAGCACACTATATTGATTTGAAGCTACAAAACTAATTCCTGTCTAAAATGATGTTCTTATTTTATTACTTCAAAATAATATTTTTAAAAAAACTAATATTACAACCACAACAATATAATAATTTATTACATTAAAATATTTTTTGTTGACAATATTGTAATTAGTAATTACGTATAGCCTCTTTTACAATATTATATGAGGTTCATTATGAAACACAATAAATTATTACAAATAGGTTTAATTTCTTTAAGCACACAATTTATGGGTAGTTACGCTATAGCATCACCTAAAAATTGCACACATAGTGCTACGCAATTAAAATGCTTAGAATTTGTACAAAATTATGATGGTGATACTCTTACGGTTAATATACCTAGCACCCACCCACTTTTTGGACAAAAAATTAAAATCTCTTTGAGCGAAGCTAAAACTCCTTCTCTAAACTCGAAAGATAAATGCGCTAAGGCAATTGCTGATAAAGCTAAATTCACCACACGTAAAATGCTTAAAGCTGCCAAATATATTGAAATATTGGCAGCTAAGCGTGATCGTAATTTTGGCTTAAAAGGTAAGATTATGGTTGATGGTAAAGATTTAGCAGCAGAATTACAAAAAGCTAAATTAGCAGTACCAACTAAAGACTATAAAAAAACAGATTGGTGTAAGCTAAAATAAAAAACTTTCTCTCTGAGCGGGGTAAATGTAAATAATATCCCGCTCTCTAACACCTACATTTAAAGGGAGAAGATAGCGGGCCTAATGTCATCTATTATTATATAAGAGTAGACTTATGTCAACAAACAAAATAATATATGACAGCATAGATCAACTACTCTCTCTACCTAAAATTAAACCATATAAGCAAAAATATTGTGACCATTGGTTCTCTGCATATATAAATGATCTAGCACAAGCAAAGGAAATCTTTGTAAGACTTCACTTTTTAGAGGTTTTCTTAAGAAATAAAATTAATACTGAATTTAAACATATATTCGGGAACTGGCTATCAGCCGATGATAAAACAATTCTACGCATTAATGAATATAACAAAATTTTAAAAGTATTATCCTTACTTAACAAATCAAAGAAAAACATAAATTCACACGATATTATATCCAATCTAAGTTTTGGTTTTTGGACCAATCTCTTTCATCAATCGTATAATCATCAAATCTGGCAACAAAATGATATGACAAAAAATGTATTTCCCTTTCTAAAAAACTTT
>CAXDRM010000146.1:0-1502 GCA_963991775.1 uncultured Rickettsiales bacterium
TATATTTAAAGCATCTAAAGTCATTAACATACCGGCTAATTAATAAATTTCTCAATAAGCGCTACCACAGCACCTATCGCAATAATCGACTTATACATTGCTATGTTGATTTCTTTACGTACCAATGCAACATCATTTTTTACAGCCAAAATTTCCGTACTCAAATCATTCCTAACAGCAGACATCTCTGCTCTAAGATCTTTCTTAGCAATGGTTAGATCTTCTTTTGTGGCAACCTTAGATAATAAATCTTGTTGAGCATCTTGCATAATCTCAGATAACTCTTCAGAAAACCCTTGCTCTGCTCCTTGGTTTCTAAGCCTTTTCGTGATATTTAAAGTATCTAAAGTCATTTCCATTTGTGCGTTATTATCGTTCAAGACATTATGTCATCCTTATTTACATAGATCAAGCATATAATTTATAAAATGTAATAATTTAAATTATACTCCTCTTAGGAAATCAGCAATAGACATGCTAGATTTTCCTTCTGGCTTAATGATTTCTGGCATGATAAGACCACCATTTACAAAAATTGCAAAATCTTCCGCTCTTACTTTACCAAACTCTTCATTATGGGCCTCTAAGACAAAATCTGCCTGCAAAATTTTAATACGCTTATCCTTATAAATAAAATAGGCACCAGGACGTGGAGCGAGAGCTCTAATCAAATTTAAAATTTGCTGCGGCTCTTTACTAAAATCTAGTAAAAATTCTGATTTATCTAATTTATGGGCATAGCATAAACCTTCTTCCTCTTGCGCTTTAGGCTTTAAGTCAGAAAAATTATCTAAGGTTTTAATAAGCAGCTGAGCACCAATTTGCGCTGCCTGATCATGTAATTCTTGCAGATTCATTTGTTGTGGAATTTTTAATTCTTGCTCGAGATAAACATCGCCAGCATCTAATTCTTTGGTCATTTGCATGATACAAATTTTAGTAGTTTTATCACCTGCCATTAAAGTTCGTTCAAGTGGTGCTGCTCCCCGAAATCTGGGCAAAGCTGAGGGATGAATATTTAGCGCCTCATATTTAGCGCTTTTAAGCACCTCTTCGGGCAATAATAAACCATAGGCAACAACTACAATGAAATCCGCTTCTAGATCTTTTATTTGCTGTTGCAGGTCAGCATTGCGTAAAGTTTTTGGAGTATAGATTGGAATATTATGTTTAGCGGCTAATTGTTCCACTGGTGTTGGAATAATTTTTTTACCACGATTTTTTTGCGTTGCTGCTTTAGTGAAGCAAGCGACAATTTCATATTTGCTGTCAATAAGGTTTTGTAAGGCCGGAATTGCAAAATCCGGCGAACCCATAAAAATAATTTTACTCATTTGCTTAGTTATTTAAACTATACTCGAAACATAAAGGGAATTGGTATTAAAATATATGAGTAAAATTTAATAATAATTCTATAGCTAGAATGGGGTCCCTCGATACACTGCTCGGCTAACGCTCGCAGCACTCGGGAACCTAACGTTTTAAACATCATTCCTTTAATA